>CBIHPQ010000579.1:0-3714 GCA_966211825.1 uncultured Dyadobacter sp.
TTTTGCCTACAGTGGAAGGAATTTGGAGCCCATGAAATGACCGACATCAGCCTTGAACCGCGTTATGCCGACGAATCTGCATTATATGTAGGCAACGAACTGAAATTCGGCGATCGCATTTCACTTCAATATGGCGTCCGCTATTCATACTTCCGCAGCCTCGGCCCAGCAACCGAATATGAATATGCCGATAATGGCAAAGGCGTGCGTAAGACGCCGGTTTTCCCCGGCACAGATTATAAAAAAGGGGATGTGATCAAAAGCTACGGCAACCTGGAACCCCGTGCGGCACTGAATATCGGTATTACCAGCAATGCGTCCATCAAGGCCAGCTACAACCGCACATCGCAGTACCTGCATTTGCTCTCCAACACAGCCGCCAGTTCGCCGCTGGACGTGTGGACATTGAGCGGATTGAATATCAAACCCGAAAAAGCAGATCAGGTGGCATTGGGCTGGTTCCAAAACTTCCAGGACAATACCTACGAGGCTTCGGTGGAAGTGTACTATAAAAAATTGTATAACCAGATCGACTACGTGCCTGCCTCCGACCTTCTGCTCAACGAATATTTCACCGGTGACCTGCTCTTCGGCAAAGGCCGTGCCTACGGCGCAGAGTTCTATCTCAAGAAAAACAAAGGCAGACTGACCGGCTGGCTGAGCTACACATTATCGAGAACAGAGCGCCTGGTAGAATCCGTCAATAACGATGACTGGTTCCCTGCCCGTTTCGACAAACCACATAACATTACCGCGGTAGCGATTTACGAACTGACCAAGCGGTTGTCGCTTTCGTCGAACTTCACCATTCAAAGCGGCACCCCGGCAACATTTCCCACCAACCGCTACACCGTGGGTGATTTTGTGATAGGAAATAATTACGGCGGGCTGCGCAACAACAGCCGCATCCCGGCCTACCACCGTCTGGATTTGGCAGCCACATTGAAAGCGAAGAAGAAGTTGTTCAAAGTCGGCGAGGGGGAATGGGTATTCTCTGTTTACAATGTCTACAACCGCCGCAATCCATTCTCCGTTTACACACGCGTCAACGAGGATAACCCGCTCAAAGCAGAAGCCGTACGTTATTCAGTGATCGGAAACTTCATTCCTTCCATCACTTACAACTTCAAATTCTGACACCGACCAACTGAAATCACGCCTGAAAAACTGCAATGATGAAAACATTAAAATATATCCAATACCCGGTATTCTTCGCGCTTGCACTGCTATCCCTGACCAGTTGCGAGGACGTGATCGACCTTGATACGGCTAACGGGCCATCCCAGCTCGTAGTCGACGGCTGGCTTACCAACCAGCCTGGCCAGCAAACCATTACATTATCATGGTCGGCAGCTTACTTCGACAACAGTCCGCCCAAACCCGTTACCGGCGCGGAAGTGACAGTTACCGATGACAAAGGCAAGGTTTACAAATTCGAAGACGCCGATGGCGACGGTAAATATACCTGGGGCAAAACCACTGCCGACACGCTCGGGCACGTGGGCCGCACCTACTCGCTGAAAGTTGTCAACGGCACCGACACATTCACAGCGAAATCCGAACTTAAACGCGTGCCTACCGTCGATTCGGTCGTTTACAGGCATGAAAAATGGCCTTTCGAGCCGGACAAGGGGCCAAGGGAAGGCTTTGTAGCCTCATTTTATGCCCGTGACATCGAAGGTGTGGGCGATACTTACTGGATCAAACCAGTGATTCGCGGCAAGGCGGTTGTGGATAAAGCCGTAAACATCTCCATCGCCTACGATGCCGCATTCGGCGCGGGTGCACCGTCAGATGGATTGATATTCATCCTCCCATTGCGCGAATCAATCACGACCGACTCGCTGTATTCAGCAGGGGCTGAAGTGGGCGTCGAGTTGCACAGCGTTACTTATGAGGCATTTGAATTTCTCAAACAGGTTAGCGAGCAGGCTGCAAATGGCGGATTGTTCGCGACACCTATCGCCAATGTCCGGTCCAACGTCGTCAATGCCGATCCGAACGGCCCGAAAGCGCTCGGCTTTTTCAGCGCATCGGCAGTAAGCCGGAAGGAGACGGTGATAGACCCGGAAAAAGCTCGTCCCGACGACGAATAAGATTACACTTCAACAGCGAATGTATCCACTGGAGAGCCCCGGTTCCCAGTGGATTTTTTGTTATATTTCATGCTGAAAAAAACTGACCTATGAAGCGCATTGTTACACTCCTGCTCATGCTCCCGCTCACCCTGGCCGCTCAGAAACGCCCCCGCGAGCTGGGTATCAAAATCGGGGTGCTGCCCACCGGCGCATTGAATGCGATCACGGATGTAGCCGGAGTGAAAGTAGGCCAGGTAACGCTCACGGAAGGCTCGGATGTACGGACGGGCGTGACGGCCATTCTACCGCACGATGGTAACATGTTCCAGCAGAAGGTGCAGGCTGCCATGTACATTGGTAATGGTTTTGGCAAAATGACGGGCTACTCGCAGGTGGAAGAGCTCGGCACGATCGAATCGCCGATTGTGTTAACCAATACGCTCAGCGTCCCCACAGCAGCCGACGCGGTGATCGACTGGACGCTGGGACAGAAAGGCAACGAAAATGTAAGGTCGGTGAACCCGGTAATCGGCGAAACGAACGATGGATTCCTGAACGACATTCGCGGGCGGCACGTGCGGAAAGACCATGTTCTCAATGCATTGGCCCAGGCTGAAAGCGGTCCGGTGGTAGAAGGTAATGTAGGAGCGGGCACCGGCACCGTCTGTTTTGGATGGAAAGGCGGCATCGGTACCGCGTCGCGGAAATTGCCTGAGAAGCTGGGCAATTACACGGTAGGCGTGCTGGTACAAACCAATTTTGGAGGTGTATTAAAGGTAAATGGCGTGCTCGTGGGGCAGGAACTGGGTCAATATGCCTTCAAAGAATCGCTCGACAAATCTTCCGACGGCTCCTGCATGATGGTGCTTGCAACCGACGCGCCGCTGGACGCCCGGAATCTGAAAAGGCTCGCAAAACGGGTCATGCTGGGTATGGCACAAACGGGCGGCATTGCCGCGAACGGCAGCGGCGACTACGTGATCGCATTCTCCACAGCTAACAAAGTATTGCATGAAGCGGCTGAGCCGGTATTCAACTCCGCATTCCTGCACAACGACTACGTTTCGCCGCTCTTTATGGCGGCAATAGAAGCCACCGAGGAAGCCATTATCAACTCTCTTTTCATGGCTAAAACTGCCGAAGGCACCCAGGGGCATAAGGTAGAAGAGCTCCCGAAGGACAAAGTGCTGGACATCATGCGTAAATATGCGCGTATCAGGTAATAACCCGAGAAATACTTCGACGTATATAGTAAATAGTCAGTGATTACCCGTAAGGGATTACCTTGGATTCGAAGTAATGCAAACAATTAGTTAGGATTTTGGTCAAAAAAGGCTAATTTTCAACCACTTACGAAACCGGGTAATCTTACCTGGTTTTTCCTGTACTTTCCCGTATTGACCGGACCTGTCGCTTTGGACTAATTTTGAGGTATAAATTCTAGTACTCAACCCCGAAAAGTATGGAACATTCTATTACACACGCGTGCCTCGTTCATCCCCACCCATTAGAATGCGAGGCGGTTGCAGAATGGCTGAGGAGAAGGTCTTACATTGAGCTGGTTGGTAAGTGCAACAATCTTGAACAAATCACCCAGTTACCCTACCTGAAAGAGATCGACATTGTAGTAGTATTC
>CBIHPQ010000580.1:0-3703 GCA_966211825.1 uncultured Dyadobacter sp.
GCAAATGAAGCTTTGAATGCAGTACCGACCAGAGTGCCGGGTTGGTAAGCGGCGATCGTCGACATGACATTCAGGCCGTGGAAGCCGTCGTTGTAAATGTTGCCGTCGCGGGCTACGAAATCATGGGAGTCGATAATGCGTTTTCCGTCGCGCAGCTGTTTGAAATAGGCTACTTCGTCGGCTTTGGCAAAACCATTGTCGAGCACTGCAATGAGCATATTCTCACCCTGAAAGCCTTTTTTGTGTAAATCAGCCACTTCCATGAGCGCGAGCTGGTTATTCATTTTTCCATAGTCGACTTCTTCGGTCGTGCCGAGCTTCTGGTGCGTGGCCGCAGTGCGCGCAATGCCGGGCGATTTGGAAGTAATATTGGCAACAGGCAGGTTCAGCTCAATACCTTTATAAAACGGCATTTTCTTGATATCGGCCAGTTGGGCGTCGGAAGCCTCTACCAATGCGCCATTGAACCAGCGCGTAGGATAAATGACTTTGGCGCCGATCTGCCGGATGGCAAACAGATAGCCTGCATTGACAGGGAAATCATGAGAAGTAATGGCGATATTCTGTTTCTTACGCCGGTCGATTGCCCGTTGAGACAGAAATTCGGTAGGCCGGTCGGCTGAATAGCTGGTGTTGTCTTTTTCTTTGAACAACACAAGATACCTCGGATTAGCCTGTGCCAGGACGGCTGCCTGAATGAGGATGAAGGAAAATGCAGTAAGCAGTAAAGTTTTTTTCATGGACGCGTTTTTTGAAAGCAACGATTCTTGCCCGTCTTTCCATATACTTCTCCAGAGACAAAAGTGTGGAGTTTATCCTGAGGTCAGGCTACTTTTTCACCCGGTATCGCCCGGCCGCCAAGGTGCGGACAGTCGAGAAGGGTTTTCAGACCGGAAAATGGGACAATGGTTTTGAGATAACCATAGTTGTCCGACAATGCAATGGTCCTGTTGTTGTCGCCCATCGATATGTCGACATCCGCCATCCCGAACTGGCACGGGTGCTCATAGCCCGAAGCATGGGTGATCTCGATAATTTCTTTGGCAAGGGTGCTCATATAGTTATTGAAACGCTCGCTTTTCAATGTGGGGTCTATGCCCGATTCGAGCCATTTGTTATTCGTGGTAATGCCGGTAGGGCACCGGTTGGTATGGCAGGTTTGGGCCTGAATGCACCCGATCGAGAGCATAGCCTCGCGCGCGACATTAATTACGTCAGCACCCATGGCAAATGCCATTACCGCCTGTGCAGGCAGCCCGAGCTTGCCGGAAGCGATAAATGTGAGCTTGTCGTTGAGATTGCGCTTTTGGAATATTTTGTAAACCGTACTGAATGCAAACACCCACGGTAGCGAAACGTGGTCTGCAAATGAGGGAGGTGCGGCACCCGTACCACCTTCGCCGCCGTCGATGGTGATGAAGTCGGGGCCCCTACCGGTTTCTACCATCACGTCGGCCAGTTCTTCCCACATATCCGTTTTGCCGACAGCCGATTTGATACCTACCGGCAGCCCTGTGGCGGCGGCCATTTCTTCAATAAAATCGATCATGCCCCGCACGTCGGAAAAGGCGCTGTGATAGGGAGGAGAAACTACATCCTTGCCAAGTGGCACACCCCGGATTTCGGCGATTTCTGCTGTGATCTTGCTGGCTGGCAGCACGCCGCCTTTGCCTGGCTTGGCTCCCTGCGAGAGTTTCAGCTCGATCATACGCACAGTAGGGTTGTTGCGCATCAGAGCCACCAGCTTGTCCATGACAAAGTTGCCGTCGTCATCCCGCACGCCGAAATAGGAAGTACCCATGTTGAAAACCACATCCGCACCGTATTTGTGGTACGGCGACAGTCCGCCTTCGCCGGTATTATGGTAATTGCCGAATTTGTAGGAACCCTTGTTCAACGACTCGATCGCGCGCGCCGACAATGAACCGTAGCTCATCGCGCTCACGTTCACCACCGAACGCGGGCGGTAGGGACGCTTCCGCCCATGGTGCCCGCCGATGACCTTGGCACTGGGAATGGTATAATGATGCGGATCGTTGCCGTTTTTGACGTGATGGCTGTGGGTCGAGTCCACTTTGAAAGGCAGCATCGTGGGCTTAATGAACACGTAGCCGGCTTCCTGCATGTTCTGGTCGGTGCCGAAGCCCTGGTAATTGTTTTCTTTTTTGGAAGAAGCGTAGATCCAGGAGCGCTGCCGGCGATTGAACGGCAGTTCTTCCCGGTTGTTGGCTACGATGTACTGGCGCAGTTCCGGCCCGATCGTTTCGATCATGTACCGGAAATGCCCTACCAATGGAAAGTTATGCTGAATGGTGTGTTTTCGCTGCAAAATATCCCTGAGGGCGATGATAATGGCGATGACCAAAATAATGTAAAGCCAAACAGGCACTGATGCCAGAAAGGACCAGACAGTTTCCATAAACAATTCCGAAATGGTGAATATTCTAAACTTCTTCCCAGGTGGTAACCTTCGCGAGGTCGTTCCAGTAGCCCGGGTAAGATTTCACGACGACGCCGGGTTCTTCGATCACGATCGGGCTTACCATGCCTACGGGCGCGAACGCCATCGCCATACGGTGGTCGTCGTAGGTGTGAATGGAGGGTACGGGATCAGTCGGAATGTCGGTGAGGGCCGCTACTTCGTATAAATGGTCTTTTTCGACTTCTTTCAGCTCTGCACCCAGCTTTTTGAGCTCTTGCTGCAATGCGAAAATACGATCGGTTTCTTTGATTTTAAGACTTTCCACACCCGTCATCGAGAGACGGATCTTCTTGATAGCGCAGATGACAGCTACGGTCTGGGCCAGATCTGGGCAATTGGTGAAATCCCAGCCGAGCGACGCTTTCGCAGGTATTTTAGTAAGCAGCACGCCGCGGTCGGTGAACACACTTTCCACGCCCAGGTGCCGCATAATGTCGACAATGGCGCTGTCGCCCTGCAATGAATTTTTCTTCAAGCCCAACAATTCCACTTCCGCATCTTCCGCCAATGCCACAATGCTGTACCAGTAGCTGGCACCCGACCAGTCGGATTCGATGGCGTAAGGTTGCGGCTGGTATTTAAATGGCGGAATAGTGAGCACATTGGTTTGCCAGTCGGCCTGGTACTCTATACCGAAATGCGCCATCTGGTTCAAAGTCATTTCAATGTAGGGGCGCGAGCCTACTTCGCCTTCCAGCCGGATTTTCAGGCCGCTCGGTAGTTGCGGCGCGATCATCAGCAATGCCGAAATGTACTGGCTGCTCACGTCGCCGCGCATGGTCAGCTCGTTATTTCCTGAATAATTGAAGCCGTTCAGTTGGAGCGGCGGGTAGCCGTCTACCTTCTCGTACGTAATATCCGCCCCGAGCTTGCGCAGTGCGTCCACCAGGATACCAATCGGGCGCTCGCACATGCGAGGCGTTCCGGTCATGGTTTTCTTCTGGTTGGTTACCGCAAAATAGGCCGTCAAAAAGCGCATGGTGGTTCCGGCGTCGATCACGTCTGCAACGGTATCATTGGAATTGAGCAGGCGGAGCATGGTTTGCGAGTCGCGGGCTTCGGAAATGTTCGTCAGCTCCGACTGGAAGCCGGTCAGTGCGTTGATGATCAACGCGCGGTTACATTCACTTTTGGATGCGGCAAGTTGTATTTCTGCACGTATGGGTTGTTGGGGGGGATTGACGAGAATGGATTTCACTTTTTAATATTCAGATTAGATAA
>CBIHPQ010000581.1:0-3689 GCA_966211825.1 uncultured Dyadobacter sp.
TGCTGAGCAAGGACATGACGCTCACACTCCGCAACGTTTCGCTCAAACAGGCCCTGAACGAGATCCAGGCCCGTGCCAATACCCGCTTTGTTTACAGCAGCCGGGTTTCCGTGAAGGAAAACGTGACCATTGACGTGAAGAACCAGAAACTGTCCAAAGTGCTGGACCAGTTGCTGGCGCCTCGTGGTATCAATTATAAGGTGATCAACAACCAGATCGTGCTCGCGAAGACGCGCGTCAGCCGGGAGGAATCGGTGATCCCCGAACTGGAAGACAAACTGCATCAATATGTATTGCCCGCCGAAATTCAGGTGCGCGGAACGGTCAGCTCGTCCGACGGCCAGGGTACGCTACCGGGTGTAAGTATTGTCGTGAAAGGCACATCCCAGGGAACGACGACCGACGGCAACGGGAAGTTCGAAATTACGGTTCCGAATGTGGAATCGGCGCTGGTTTTCAGCTTTGTAGGTTATGTTTCGCAGGAAATCGTGGTGGGCAACCGCAACGAGGTGAATGTGACGCTTCAGGCAGATAACAAGGCATTGTCTGAACTGGTAGTGGTAGGTTACGGAACGCAGAAACGCGTGAACCTGACCGGCGCAGTGTCGCAGGTTCAGTCCAAAGACCTCGAAAACCGGCCTTTGAACAACATGACGCAAATCCTGCAAGGCATGGTGCCCAACCTGAACATTACTTTCAGCACGGGACAACCCGGTAAGGGGGGCGCATTGAACGTCCGGGGCGAAACCTCTATCAGCGGCAGCGCACCGCCGCTGGTACTGATCGACGGTATCCCGGGCGACATGAACCGCATTAACCCGGGTGACGTAGAATCGGTGTCGGTACTGAAAGATGCCGCGGCTTCGGCCATTTATGGTGCTCGCGGGGCATTCGGGGTTATTTTGGTTACTACTAAAACCGCAAAGAACGGAAAGACTTCCGTTTCATACAGTAACAATTTCGGCTGGTCGAAACCAACGATCCATACCAATTTCATGACAAATGGTTATGAATATGTCAAGATCAACGACGAAGCTTTTATCCGTGCGACTGGTAACAGCTATACACGTTATTCGGAAGAAGACTATAAAGAAATCGAAGCACGCCGCTATGACAAAACGGAAAATCCGGCCCGCCCGTGGGTGGTTACGAAAAATGTGAATGGAAAAGACATTTACAATTACTACGGTAACTACGACTGGTGGAATACGATCTTCGACATGCAGCAGCCCTCGCAGCAGCATAACGTGAACCTCTCGGGCGGCACCGACAAGGTCAATTACTTCCTGTCGGGTTCCATGTTCTCGAAGGACGGCATTATGCGCATCAATACCGATAATTTCAAATCTTATACGCTGCGCAGCAAAGTAAATGCACAACTGACGCCCTGGCTGAAAGTAAGCAACAACACGCAGTACTTTGATTCGAGGTATAAATATCCGGGCCTGGAAGGCGGTGCCAATAGCAATTTCGTAGCCATTACCGTGCATGCATTGCCTATCTACGCGCCGCTTAACCCGGACGGCACGCCTACGTACAACACGTTGAAAAACAACTATTCGATCGGCGACGGTTTGTTTGCCAACTTGCTTAAAGGCGTTGCAGGCGGCGAGCAAAAAGTGCATGAGCTTACGACCATTAACACGGTGGAATTGAGTTTGGCTAAAAACTGGAACCTCACAGCGAACCACTCCTATTCGTTCTACATCACCGACGATTGGTACCGCTCTGCTGTGGCGACCTACTCCATTCAGCCAGGCATTATGACTACCGTTCCGAACTACAATACCGATCAGTTGAAGAAAACATTCTGGTTCGATCCCCAGAATGTGGTGAACGTCTTTTCGTCCTACAACCATACTTTCGGCAAGCATTATGTGAGCGCCACGGCGGGTATCAACTACGAAACGCGCAAACACCAGGTGCTGGGCGGTTCACGCAAAAACCTGCTCTCGGAAAGCCTCAACGACCTTAACCTCGGAACCGGGGAACAGCTCGTGAACGGAGGTGCCTACCAATACGAACTTTTCGGAGCATTCTTCCGCGCCAACTACGATTACCAGGGCAAATACCTGTTCGAGGTAAACGGCCGCCTGGACGGAACTTCACGCTTCGGCGGTGGCCGCCGCAATGGCTTCTTCCCATCGGTATCGGCAGGATGGCGTATCAGCGAGGAAAACTTCTTCGAATCGGCACGCAATGCGATCAACAACCTGAAACTCCGTGGTTCTTACGGAACATTAGGCAACCAGCTGCCTCCTAAATTCAACGATAACCCGAGCTCCGCAAGCTTCTATCCTTACGTGCCGATGATGCCGACCGCACAGTCGACCTGGATCACCAATGGACAGAAATTGCAATATGTGAGCAGCCCTGCCCCTATTTCAGCCGGGCTTACCTGGGAATCTGCTACAACTTCCAACATCGGTCTCGACGCGACATTGCTTAAAAACCGACTGAACATTTCTTTCGATGGCTACATCCGCAACACGAGCGGCATTCTCGTGCCGGGCCAGGTGTTGCCGTCGGTTTACGGCGCTACCGTACCTACGCAGAATGCGGGTAACATCAAGACCAAAGGTTTCGAGCTGACACTCGGCTGGGCCGACCGTTTCAATGTCGCCGGTAAGCCGTTCTCCTACAATCTGTCGTTTGTGGTCTCGGATTCAAAATCGAAAGTGACCAAATACGACAACCCTAACAAAACGCTTTCCAACCCGTATGTCGGTCAGGAAATCGGTGAAATGTGGGGTTACCAGATCGAGGGAATGTTCCAGAGCAACGAGGAAGCACAGGCTTACAAGATCGATCAGACGATCGTGAACAAGCAGCGCCTGAGTGCACCGGGCGATTGGAGCAAGTTGCAGGCCGGTGACCTTAAATTCGCCGATCTGAATGGCGACGGCAAGATCGACCAGGGCGCAAACACATTGGGCGACCACGGCGACATGAAAAAAATCGGTAACAACCGCGCTCGCTACCGCTACGGGATCAACCTCGGCGTTTCGTGGAACGGCTTCGATATCTCGGCGCTCGCGCAGGGTATCCTTCGCAAAAACTGGTATCCAGGCAACAACGCCGACAAATTCTGGGGACCTTACTCTCGCCCTTACTACTCGTTTATCCCCGAAGATTTCGGCAAGGATATCTGGACGCCCGAAAATCCGAACGCATATTTCCCTGTATTGCGCGGCTATACGGCGCTCAACGCCGGCGGCGACCTGAATGCCTCCAACGACCGCTACATTCAGAATGTGGGTTACCTGCGCCTTAAAAATGTCGTGATCGGCTATACCGTTCCGGAGAAGATCAGCAAGCTCGTGCGCATACCGAGGGCCCGCGTGTACGTGAGCGGTGAAAACCTGCTTACCTATTCGCCGCTTCGCTCGAAATACATCGATCCCGAGGCATTCGACGGCGATGCGACCAACGGCCGTACCTATCCCATGTCTAAAACCATCTCAGTTGGTTTAAACGTCACATTCTAAAAGGCATCCATACCGATGAAAAAAATACTTAGCATAATAGCCATTTCCATGGGCCTCGCTGCCTGTGACCTGGAACAGCTCCCGCAGGACGCTATCTCGCCGGAGACCTTTTTTAATACGGAAAACGATCTTTTGCTGTACACCAATTCGTTTTACGGTGCGCTGCCGAGCGCGGAAGATGTGGACAACGAAGATGTCGAT
>CBIHPQ010000582.1:0-3678 GCA_966211825.1 uncultured Dyadobacter sp.
TGGCGCTCGCCCAGGAGAAGGCTAACCAGCCTGCTGACGCGGTAGCTACGTATAAACGTGTTGTTGACGAATTCCCACTTTCCTCGGAAGTGGTGAATGCCAAGAAATATATGGGATTATTAGAGGGACAGGTCGGCAAATAATGGTTAACCATTCTGTTTCTGAAAAAGGATAAAGCCGACCGTGGTTTTATCCTTTTTTTATTCGTTTAATCCGGAATTTTAGAAGAGGTCTTTTTCATAAACCCATTGAAAATCAAATACAATGTCAAGTGCCGATAAAAATCTGAGCGTATTTACAACGGAAGGACTTCCGGATATCAGTAACAAAAAGTTCGCGATCGCGGTAGCTGAATGGAACAGCGAAGTAACCGAAAAACTGTTCGAGGGGGCATACCAGACGCTGGTTACCTACGGGGCGCTGCCGGCGAATATCGTCAGAGGTAATGTGCCGGGAAGCTTCGAGCTTACCATGGCCTCGCAGTGGTTCGCCCAGCGTGCGGACATCGACGCGGTCATTGCATTGGGCGTAGTCATCCAGGGCGAAACCAAGCACAACGATTACATCAACCACGCCGTAGCCCAGGGCATCACGAATGTGAGCCTGAAATACGACAAACCCGTGATCTTCGGCGTACTGACCCCCAACAATATGGAGCAGGCCCTGGAACGCTCGGGTGGCGTACACGGCAACAAAGGCGACGAAGCGGCGATGACGGCGATCAAGATGCTGGGACTTAAATTAATTTTGAATGACTGAATGACTGAATGAGTGAATAGGGCGGATTCCCGTTCGGTGGCGCAAGTATATTCACTCATTCAAAATTCAGCCATTCAATCATTCAATCATTCAATCATTCATAATTAACTATGCAAGTCTGGAAATTTGGCGGTACTTCGGTAGGGAAGCCTGAGCGTATGCACTCAATCCGCGAACTCCTCAACAATGATCCTAATCGTAAAATTGTGGTATTGTCGGCTTTGTCCGGATCTACCAATGCGCTGATCGCTATCGGAGAAGCAGCCAAGTCTTATGACGACGCCCAAGCTGCCGCATTGATTGAAGAATTGAAGAACCATTACGATCTGTTCATCAAGGAATTATATTCAACTCCTGAGGGATTAGCTGCCGGTCAGCAGGTCGTTGACGCAGAGTTCGGCTTCATTAAATCGGTGGTGGGAGTGAAGCCTTTCACGATTAAGCAGGAAAAAGAACTTGTTGCGGAAGGTGAAATATTGAGTACCAAAATGTTCCAGGCGTATCTGGAAGAGAAGGGTGAGAGTTCCGTATTGCTGCCGGCATTGGACTTCATGCGCATTGACGCCGACGGTGAACCGGAACTGGCTACGATCGAGGAGAAATTGGTTACGATTCTCAACCAATATACCGACAAGCAGACGATCGTTACGCAGGGTTTCATTTGCCGTAACCCCCGCGAGGAAGTGGATAACCTGAAAAGAGGTGGCTCCGACTATACCGCATCGTTGATCGGTGGTGCGATCCGCGCCGACGAAATCCAGATTTGGACGGACATCGACGGAATGCACAATAACGACCCGCGCATTGTAAAACGTACCTTCCCGATCCGAGAGCTGACATTCGAAGAGGCGGCTGAGCTGGCATACTTCGGTGCAAAAATCCTGCACCCAAGCACCATTACCCCTGCAAAATTGCGCGGAGTACCGGTTCGCCTGAAAAACACCATGCAGCCGGAAGCGCCCGGAACGCTCATTGCGACCCAGACCTCGGACCGCGACATTAAGGCCATTGCCGCCAAAGACAATATCACGGCGATCTACATTCACTCGACCCGTATGCTGAATGCTTACGGCTTCCTTCGTAGGGTGTTTGAGATCTTCGAGAAATATAAGACTCCGGTGGATATGATCACGACATCGGAAGTATCGGTGTCGGTAACGATCGATAACTCGGAAAACCTGGAACAGATCACTGCCGAACTGCGTGAATTCGCTGATTTGGAGGAACATGATCGCGACCAGAACATTATCTGTATCGTTGGTAATTTCAGCGCCGATAAAGAAGGTATCGCCCTGAAAGTGCTCGACGCGATGAAAAATATTCCGATACGAATGATTTCGTACGGTGCTTCGGAACATAACCTTTCATTGCTGATCCATTCCAAATACAAAGCGGAGGCATTGAACGTCCTCAACGAACGTCTGTTCTTTTACGAGGACGCGATGAAGGACATTTTCACCGCTCCCTGATAACAAAGTATTATGTTACAAACGAATTTTATCCGCGAAAACAGGGAACTGACCATCGCTGGACTTACTAAGAAGCATTTCAAAGATGCCGAACAGGCGGTAGACCGCATTATAGAGCTCGATGGAAAGAGGCGCCAGGTTCAGCAGGACCTGGACGACGTGCTGGCTGCTTCCAACAACAAGGCCAAGGAAATCGGCGCATTGATGAAGGCCGGCCAGAAAGCCGAGGCAGAAGCTGCCAAAGCCGATACAGCCGCATTGAAGGAGCGTTCGAGGACCTTGGAGGAGGAGCACAAGACGCTTGAAACCTCTTTGCAGGACGAACTCGTAAAGTTGCCCAACCTACCGCACGAAAGCGTTCCCGAAGGCCGTTCTGCCGACGATAATGTGACCGTCCTGGAAGCGGGTACCAAGCCTGTTTTGCATGAAGGCGCATTGCCGCATTGGGATTTGATTAAAAAATTGGGGGGTAACCTGGCCCCGATCATCGATTTCGAACTAGGAAACAAGATCGCCGGTGCCGGATTCCCGGTGTATAAAGGCAAAGCGGCCCGTTTGCAACGCGCCATGATCGCCTTCTTTCTCAGTGAAGCCGGCAATGCGGGTTATACCGAGATACAGCCTCCTATCGTAGTGAATGCTGATTCCGGGTTCGCGACAGGCCAGCTCCCTGACAAGGAAGGGCAGATGTACCATGCGACTGTGGATGATCTATATTTAATTCCAACCGCCGAGGTGCCAGTTACCAACCTGTATCGCGATGTGATCGTGCAGGAAAGCGAGTTGCCCGTAAAGAATGTCGCATTCACGCCTTGCTTCCGCAGGGAGGCAGGTAGCTGGGGCGCGCACGTACGTGGGCTGAACCGTTTGCACCAGTTCGACAAAGTGGAAATCGTGCAGATCAACAAGCCGGAGGAGTCTTACAAAGCCCTTGATGGCATGGTGGAACACGTGAAAAGCCTGCTCGAAAAGCTCGAATTGCCTTACCGCATTCTGCGACTTTGCGGAGGTGACATGGGTTTCACATCCGCATTGACTTACGATTTCGAAGTATGGTCGGCAGGGCAGCAGCGCTGGCTGGAATGCAGCTCGGTTTCCAATTTTGAAACCTACCAGGCCAACCGCCTGAAACTGCGTTACAAGAATGCAGACAAGAAAACGCAACTCCTTCATACATTGAATGGTTCAGCATTGGCTTTGCCGCGTATCCTGGCCGCATTGCTGGAAAACAACCAGCAGCCAGACGGGACCGTGAAAGTACCGGCTGTTCTTGTGCCGTTCTGCGGTTTCGATGTGATTGAATAGCATTTAAAATACCTGTAAGCGAAAGGCTCTCATTCCAATGAGGGCCTTTTTGCATTTTGAAGCAATGCGGTCACGCCGGTCTGGTCCATAATGAGCCGTCCTACTTTTTCAAATGCCGCGCCTTCCTCGATCTTAAATGTGTTTT
>CBIHPQ010000583.1:0-3672 GCA_966211825.1 uncultured Dyadobacter sp.
ATTTATTGGCTAAATATCAATTAGCAGACGGCAAGTCTTATGCGCTTGAAATCGCGAGCCTGCCAACGATATTTGTCTATGGACACATCGATCACCATCGAAGAAATCATTTTTCTGGCCAATGTGCCTGAAAATCTGCACCCGGCCTTCCTGCGGGTAGCGAACGGCCTGCATCAGCGGGCGAAATATCCGAAGGAGAAAGTTTTTCTGATGCTCGTCAAGATGCTGCATGCCCCAAAGAAGCATGCTTTTTCCAAAAACAAGGTTACCAACCTGGCCCAGATGGTTTACGACCTTAAAAAGAGCGGCACCGAAATCACATTGACCGAACATGGTAAGGAACTGCTCCTCAATGAGGAAGCTGCGCTGACCTTGGAAGAAAAGGAACCTCAGAAAAAGAACGCTTTCAATCTCCGGGAAGAAAAGCTGCATTACGCCGTTTTCGGCAGAGAACACATTGAGGAAGGCGCATTGCTGCAAATGGAAACCGCCGTTAGCTTACCCATATCGGTCGCAGGCGCATTAATGCCCGACGCGCACCAGGGCTACGGACTACCGATCGGCGGCGTACTGGCGACGGAAGTTGATAAAGTAATCCCTTATGCCGTGGGCGTAGACATTGCCTGCCGGATGTGCATGTCGGTATTCGACATTCCAACGGACTACCTCAAACGAGAGCCGCATTTGCTGAAAAAGCTTCTGACCGAAAACACCAAATTCGGAATGGGCGGCGAAACGGTGAGAAAATACGACGAGAGCGTGATGGACCAGCCGGAATGGGAAGCCACCAAGGTAATCCGCGGGCTTAAAGACAAAGCCTACCGCCAGCTGGGCACTTCGGGAACCGGCAACCATTTCGTAGAATGGGGAATTGTAGAAGTATTCGAAAACGACCCGCTTTTGAATTTACCGAAAGGCGAATATCTGTCCCTGCTTTCACATTCGGGGTCCCGCGGCTTTGGCGGAAATGTCGCCAACTATTATTCCAAACTGGCGATGCAAAGAACGGTGTTGCCCAAACACGCCGCCCACCTCGCCTGGCTCGACCTCAATACCGAAGAAGGCCAGGAATACTGGATCGCGATGAACCTGGCAGGCGATTATGCCTCGGCCAACCACCACGAAATCCACAACAAAATCGCGAAAGCACTTGGCGAAAAGCCGCTCAAAATCATCGAAAACCACCATAATTTCGCCTGGAAAGAAAAACTTGCCGACGGCACCGAAGTGATCGTCCACCGCAAAGGCGCCACACCCGCCGGAGCCGACGAGCTCGGCATTATACCGGGCTCAATGAGCCAGCCGGGCTACGTAATCCGTGGAAAAGCCAACCCCGACTCGCTGAACTCCGCCTCCCACGGTGCCGGGCGCGTCATGTCGCGCACGAAGGCATTCACAACCACGACGCGGAGCCAGATGAATAAAATTTTACAAGACAATGGCATTCAGCTCATTGGCGGCGATCTGGACGAATCTCCGATGGTTTACAAGAATATCGACGATGTAATTGCGGCGCAGGATGAGCTGGTAACGGTGCTGGCGAAGTTCTCGCCCAGGATTGTGCGGATGGCGGATGCGAATAGGAAGGAAGGGCGGGAGGATTGAAAGGATAATTTTCGTATATTTCGTTAAATAGTAATTACTATGGATACGCTGAGACTAATCGAAAAGCCGGAAAATGGGGAATTGAAGATATCTCTTCCCAAGTCATTCACGGACGATCCGGTTGAAGTGACAATTCGTCCATTAGCTCAAAATGAAATAGATACTGCATCAAGACTAAAAATTGCTCAACAATACCTCAAAAGATCAAAACCAACCAATTTTGACTTAGGAGATTTAGACCCACATGAGCAATAATTCTAGAAAAATTTTCATTGATAGCTCCATTCTTGTTGAATTCCTAAAACACCTCCCCCAAATTCACAAACAACCCCCGCGAGCCATCCATACCAAACCCGTAATCAATCGCGATGTTCGCTCCGGAGGTCTTATTTACTTTGATACGAATGCCTAAACCACCCGCAGGAGCGATCTTGCGGAAGCTTTTGGAAGGCCAGTCGGAAACGCTTTGCGCGTTGGCGAAGAGTACGCCGCCGAACAGGCCGTTTTTGGTCAATGCAAAACGGTATTCGGATTCAAAATAGAGCAGGTTGGTGCTTCGGAAACGGCCCTGGATGTAGCCCCGGCCTATATTGTTGGTAGGATCCCAGCCCGTGGCAGGGAGGTCCAGATATGGGGGTTTTCCGATCGTGAGCCAGTTGTAGTTCCAGAATGCAAGGGTGTTTTGGCTGCCTTGGGGCAGATTGAAGTATCGCCGAACATCGATTACAACGGATTGCCAGCTGTTGGTACTACCCAGCGACTTCATATTCGGGCGCACCTGGACATTGCTGTAAAAGCCTTTAAGCGGATTGATCGAGTTCGTCCGACTGTCGTAAGCCAGCGTAAAAAGCGGCCCTACCGACGACGATTTAGTCCCTAATCCATATTCCCTGACATCCTGATTGAGCTTCTCTTCCTTGTCCGACTGCATGATCTGCCATCTTTTATCATAAGCAAAGCCTAATCCGACAAAAAACGATTTGCCAATTCTCTTCAAAACTGTTTGGTGTAACCGGATGTGCTTGTATTTCAACCCGGTAGCGTCTATCAATTTCGAGTCGGAGCCCAGGCCATAGGTATCCTGCGGGTATTTAAAAAACCGCCAGTCAACCACAAAATTATAGTTGTTATGCCTCGTCCAGATGTTTGCCTGAACGGGGATCGTCATTTGTTTGTATTCGGTGTAAATGAAATTGGTGGTAATGCTGGAAATGTTGGTCGTTTTGGGACTGCTGGTGTAAAACGCGATGTTCGCGTTGAGCGAGCCCGTGAGCCCGGACGAGAGCGTGTACCCGCCCGCAGGGACGAGCGAGAATATCGGTTTCCCCGATTTGATCTTCGGAACCCGCACCGAATCCGATTTATCCTTCGATTTCCACTTCCTGATTACGTCGATCAGGTCCTTTTGCATCGCTTTCCGCGTCGAGTCGTCGGCCGCGACGGTGTCCGCAGGCATGAGCGAACTGGCGGTTACATAGCTTTCTGCACGCAAACCATTTACAGTCAGCATTGTTAGCATCGATACTATGTAAAAAAACTTGATCACCGAGTCGGTTTGTTAAGCGCGTTTCAGTAATATATAATAAAATAGTACCCGCCACAAAAAAAGCCACCGGCTTCTCGCGAAACCGGTGGCTTAATACCACGAAATATGGCTTTTATGCTAATGCAGCCTTCAAATTGGTGTCGATAGCTTCCAGGAACTCTTCTGTGTACAGGTAGTGATCACCATGTTTCACATCGTTTCCGTGGAGACCGATTGCCAAATCTTTCGTCATTTGCCCACTTTCCACAGTTTCGATACACACTTTTTCAAGCGCGTTAGCGAAATCGATCAGTGGCTGGTTGCCGTCAAGCTTGCCACGGAACGCCAAACCGCGGGTCCATGCGAAGATGGAAGCGATCGGGTTTGTAGAAGTTGGCTTTCCTTTCTGATGCTCGCGGTAGTGACGGGTTACCGTTCCGTGCGCTGCCTCAGCTTCCATGATCTTGCCATCCGGCGTAACCAAAGTAGACGTCATCAGACCCAGTGAACCGAAACCTTGCGCAACGGTATCTGATTGGACA
>CBIHPQ010000584.1:0-3662 GCA_966211825.1 uncultured Dyadobacter sp.
CTACCGCGTGCAGCACATCTTATAATTTACTGAAAGTCAAAAAATAAGATTCCTTCAAACTGGCCGACTACCCTACTTACGGTTTTTACGACATCGAAGCAACCGGGGACACTGTTTCCAAAAACTTCGAAAACAATGTAAATATCATCAAAGAAGCACTTGCCAAAAATCTTCAGACCCGTGGACTAGACGAGGCGCGTGACGCCAGCCTGAAAATCAATATCGCATTGAATGTACAGGAGCAGCTGCAAACCAGGCAAACCGATTTTCGAACCGACGGACTGCCCCGCTACATGGGCCAAAGGCGCTATTCCTGGAAAAGTGAAGAAGTGGTAACCGGCAAATACCGTGAGGGCACGATCGTGATTGACTTCGTCGACGCGGCCAACAACCGCATGGTATGGCAAGGTGGCGCAAGCGGCATAATTCCGGAGAAAACGAAGAATTTCAATGAGGAAATCAATCAGGTGATCAGCGAAGTAATCGCCAAGGTTCCCTGACGCCGGTTCGTAAAAAAGGGTCGCTTCTTTACAGAAACAACCCTTTCAATGTCGTCAATATCGGAGTTACTAAACATTGTTGTTGACTACGCCGCGAACTTTTTCGCTCACATTGTCAGCCACGCCGTTTGCCTTGTCTTTTGCTGTACCTACATTTTTAATAAATCCATCTTTAAGCTTGTCGGCAAGCTGCGAAAGCTCTTCCAGGCTTTTTTCATACGTATCTTTGGCTGTTCCACCCAGATCGTTCGCCTTATTTTTGAGCAGTTTGCGAGTGTCTTTTCCGTTTTTGGGAGCTACCAAAAGGCCATTCGCGATGCCTGTCAACAGTGCTCCGATCGAGCCAATCAAAAATTTTTGGTTCTTGTTCATATGAATTCCCTATTTTGTGTTGATAAAACATTAGAACTGAAAAATAACAAAATACTGTGCCACTCTGCAAGTCAGCGTCTTTATTTTCCATGAACGGCCTTTTTGCTGTCATACTTCCGCTCATGATTTTCCTTACGGCAACGAAGGGCCAGGCGCAATGGAAAGTCATCGATCTGAAAACGAAGATCCATATGCGCGCCGTACATGCGGTAACGCCCACAATCTGCTGGATCGGGGGTACGCGGGGCACTGTTTTGAAAACGACCAACGGCGGCCACACCTGGACTACCTATAAAGTCTCCGGCGCCGACTCGCTCGATTTCCGCGACATTCACGCTTTCGACAAGCAAGTTGCGATCGCCATGAGCGCAGGCGAATCGGAGAAGGATAAAGCTAAAATTTACAAGACGGAAGACGGCGGAGAAAGCTGGAAGCTTGTGTACCAAACTACACAAAATGGGGTTTTTCTGGATGGAATCGACTTTTGGGACAAAAACAAAGGCATTTGCCTCGGCGATCCCACGCAAGGCAAACTATTCATTTTGACAACTGACGACGGCGGTAACAGCTGGCAGGAACTGCCCCTCGAAAAGCGCCCCGCTGCCGAACCCGGCGAAGCATGTTTCGCTGCAAGCGGTACTTCTATCCAAACGAACGGTAAGGGCACCGTATTTATCGGAACCGGCGGCAGCAAAATGGCCCGGGTTTTCAGGTCCGAAGATTACGGTCAAACCTGGCAGGTTTCCCCCACGCCATTAGCCGCGGGGCCTACCGCAGGCATTTTCGGGTTAAGGTTTTGGTCTAAAAAGAATGGAATAGCCGTAGGTGGAGACTATAAAAAAACCACTGATTCGACGCAAAATGTATTGCTGACCACCGACGGCGGCATTACCTGGAGATTAGCCGGCATGACCAAACCGACGGGATTGAAAGAATCGGTAGTGGTGTACCACAAAACCAACGCGACCTGGAACGGCGACACGCAAATCCGGTCCGACAACTATGCATTGGTCGCTTCCGGCCCCTCCGGCAGCAGCGTCTCCCTCGATCGCGGCAAAAGCTGGATTTCCCTCGGCACCGAAGGTTTCCATTCACTAAGCTTCGCCGGAAATGTAGGTTACGGCGTTGGAGCTAATGGTCTGATCGGTAAAATCGAAAAGATTTCTTCCAAGAAAAAGAAGAAGAAACTGGTGTTAGTCGACGGGTAATGGCGGCACATTAAATCCGGTCGATCAATTCTTTCACCTTCCTTACCTCACGGCCGGTTAAATGGTCGGCAATGGCCGCGGCATGATCCCGCCCGTTTTCGATAAAGACTTTTTCCGTAAACACGCCTGCCAAAACAGTCCCGCACAGATACAAACCCGGCACATTGGTTTCAAAAGTATCCGAATCATATTCCGGCACTTTGGTGACCGGGTCGAGCGTCACCCCGCAACGCGCCAGCAAATGCTCGTCGGGCAGGTAACCCACCAACAGGAACACAAAATCTGCCGGTAACCACTCCTGCTCGCCGGTTTCAACATTTTCTATCAAAAGTCGCCCCGGTTCTATCGCCCGTGTAACCGAGTTGAACCGCGTATGGATCTTCCCTTCCTTCACCCGGTTTTTGACATCCGGCACGAGCCAATACTTCACTTTCGTTCTGAAATCGGCCTCCTTATGCACGATCGTCACCTTTGCATCATGGCGGTAGAGTTCCAAAGCAGCCTCCACCGACGAGTTGGAGCCGCCTACCAGCACCACATTGGTATAGGAGTATCTAAATGGCTCATCATAGTAATGCGAAACGTGCGGCAGGTCCTCGCCGGGCACATTCAGCATCCGCGGGACGTCGAAATACCCGGTGGCCAGGATCACATTTTTGGACTGAAATACCTGACCGTCATTAGAATACGTCAGAAATGTACCGTCCGCCTGCTTTTCCGTGCGGTCGACATCAATGAAAAGTTTGAAATTCAAATGAAAGTAGCCGGCCACCTTCCGGTAATATTGCAAAGCCTCATTCCGATTGGCTTTTACATCCGAAATCGCGAACGGAATGCCGCCTATTTCGATGTTCTCTGCCGTGGAAAAAAACTTCATCCGCCGGGGGTACCGCCGGATCGATTCCGTGAGGTTTCCTTTTTCGAGGATCAGGTAATCGAGGCCGCTTTTAGCAAGCTCGACACCCATTGCGAGGCCGCAAGGGCCCCCGCCGATAATGATTGCGTCGTAAATGTGCATTTTGGGAGCTGAAGGCCTTTTGTTACCGGCCGTCCATAGTCTTTTAACCCCCTAATTTAGCTATTGGTTTCTGAACTTTGTAAATTAGCTAACTGTTCAGAAAGTCTGATAATACCACTTTTAGATTGGAAAACGCGGCCGGGGATTTTACGGAGAAACTGAATGAATGGGGCAGGACAAAAACCCCGTTCTTTTTTTTGGTGGACTACCAATTCCAAAAACCGCTGGCCTTGAAGCTTAGCGAGGTCGATCCTGGCGAGATCCTTTTCCATCTGAATGGCTTCACCAACGACCATCCTATGCTCCGCGACGAGCTGCCCGAGCACATTCAATTTGACAAACATCCACTGCCGTTCGAAGTATATCAGCCCAAATTCGACTGCGTATTGCGGCATTTGAATGCAGGTAACTCATTTTTGGTCAACCTTTCGGTCCCGACGCCGATTGACACGAACCTCTCGCTCGAACAAATATTCCGGCACAGCGAGGCACCTTACCGGTTGCTCGTCAAAAACCAGTTTGTGTGCTTTTCTCCCGAGATATTCGTGCGCATTCAAGGCAACC
>CBIHPQ010000585.1:0-3661 GCA_966211825.1 uncultured Dyadobacter sp.
CTACCATGAAATTCACGACCGGTATAAGCCTTCTGGCGCTCTTCATGCTGCTGTTTTCGGCCTGCTCGGAAGAAGAAAAGCCGCCGAAAGGGACGTTATCCGAGGAAAAAATGGCCGTCATCCTGACCGACATTCACCTGGCAGAGTCCCGCGTGAACCGTTTGCAGCTGAAATCGCTCGATTCTTCACTCATGATTTTCAACCGTTTGAAAAGTGATATTTGGAAAAAGCATCGGGTGGATACAACGGCGTACCGCGAAAGCTACTCTTACTATATGAGCCATCCCGAGCGCATGACGACCATTTACGAAAAAGTGAACAAGAAAGTTGAGGATCGGGAGAAAAGTAATAATATTAAGCTCTGAATTTTTTGTATCGCGCTCTATACTACGCATTTAACTTCTAAACTGAACAATTTCTGTGAACGATTGCATTGTAGTTATTCCCACCTACAACGAACTTGAAAATGTTGAAGCCATCATTCGAAAGGTCTTTAGCCTGAACCACCCGTTTGATTTGCTGATCATAGACGACGGGTCGCCGGACGGTACCGCGGGGGTTGTCAAGGAGTTAATGAAGGAGTTTTCAGGTCTTCACCTGGTTGAAAGAAAAGGCAAACTCGGCCTGGGTACTGCTTACATCCACGGTTTCAAATGGGCGCTTGAAAAAGGATACAATTACATTTTTGAAATGGATGCCGACTTTTCGCATCCGCCAGAGGACCTGGTCCGGTTGTACAATGCGTGCGCCAATGAAGGCCACGATGTAGCGGTAGGTTCGAGGTACATTACGGGAGTGAATGTGGTCAACTGGCCCATCAACCGCGTTTTGATGTCCTATTTCGCGGGATATTATGTGCGGATGATCACCGGAATGCCGATCATGGACCCTACTGCCGGTTTCATTTGCTATACTGCCAAAGTGCTGAACACCATCAACCTCGACAATATCCGTTTTATCGGTTACGCATTCCAGATCGAGATGAAGTTTAACTCCTGGAAATACGGTTTCAGCATTACCGAGGTGCCTATCATCTTCACCGACCGCACCAAAGGCGCCTCAAAAATGTCAAAAGGCATTTTCAAGGAAGCCATCTTCGGTGTGATCACATTGAAAATCAATAGTTATTTCAAAAGGTATATTCCTAAGCATTCAGCTCAGAAATTGCCAGCCAACTCATAAGGCCGGTCGAAATTTCGAGCGCGTTTTCGTCGATGTCGAATGTAGGGGTATGTACGCCGGAAATGATTCCGCGTGCCTCATTGCGCGTTCCGAGGCGGTAGAAGCACGAGTCGACCACCTGTGAGTAGAATGCGAAATCTTCGCCGGCCATCCAAAGGTCGAGGTCGATGACGTTTTCGGCTCCCATATAGCCCACGGCTGCTGTTCTTACCCTTCTGGTGAGTTCAGGATGGTTTTTCAGGAACGGATAGCCTTTTACGATCTCGAATTCGCAGCTTCCGCCCATTGCTTCGGCGATATTTTCAGCCATTTTCTTCATGCGGCGCAGGCCGTCCTCACGCCATTCCTCATCCATACAGCGCCACGTTCCCTGGATGGTCACCTCGTTCGGAATCACATTGGTGACACCGTCGGCGATAAACCGGCCAAATGACAATACGGATGGGTTAGCAGGGTTACGGTTGCGGCTGATGATCTGCTGCAATGCAACTATAATGTGAGAAGCCATTAACACAGGGTCGACCAACTGGTGCGGTGCAGCGGCGTGGCCTCCTTTGCCTTTGACAGTCAGATACAATTCATCTGTACTAGCCATGTACATACCCTCGCGGAAACCGATCTTGCCCACAGGAATGTTAGGTGCCACATGCTGGCCCACCATGCTGGCAGGTCTCGGATTTTCCAGAACACCTTCTTTGATCATCAGTGAAGCCCCGCCAGGTGCCTTTTCCTCGGCCGGTTGGAATACTAATTTAATCGTACCCTCGAACTCCTCGCGCAATGCGTGCAGGATACGCGCCGTACCCAGGAGCGACGACGTGTGCACATCGTGCCCGCATGCGTGCATCACACCCGGAACGGTTGATTTATAAGGAACATCATTCGCTTCGAGGATCGGCAATGCGTCCATATCGGCACGCAGCCCTACGATTTTCTTGCCCGGATTGCGCCCTTCGATGATCGCTACCACACCGGTACCGGCAATGCCTTCTTCGGGTTGGAGGCCAATTGCTGTGAGTTCGGATGCAACGTATTTGGCCGTTTTGAACTCTTCGAATGATAACTCGGGGTTACTATGCAAGTGGTGGCGGTGGGCAATAATGTCTTCCGACTGATCCTTGGCAAGCGCTTTGATTTTTTCCTGAAGCTGGGACATAATGCAACTGGGATATTGAAGTACTACGGGTTGTCTATACAAAACATTCAAAGGTAATAATAAAAAAACGGCGTGGGAACGTTACCATGCAATAGAAACACATCGCCCATTTGCTAAGAACGCGGCCTGCATTGGCTGGTGTTCCAAAGAAAAAGGGTAATTTTGACCAGATATGAATCAATCAGACACGCAAAAATGAATCAACAGGAGTTTTTAGAATCATTGGTTTGTCCACGCACAGGAACCCCTTTAACAATAGCCGAAGACGGCAAATCTCTCAAAAGCGAAGATGGTACCGTCTATGAAGTTGGTGACACCGGCATTGTTAACATGCTATATCCCAAAGAATTGCTTCCAGAAGATGCCCGCGAGCAATACCTGTATGACCAGGCTTTCCTTCGCTACGACAAAGGCGTTTCCTGGGTTTTCGAAACCCTGAACCATTCCGACGAAGCCGCTACCCGCCGCTTTTTCATTGATTTGATGGAATTGAAACCGGGGATGAAAGCCCTTGAAGTAGGCGCCGGAACCGGGAAGGATTCAGCATTGATTCTCGACAAAGTGAGACCCGGCGGAACTGCTGTTCTCTCCGATCTTTCACCTAACATGCTGAAACTCGCGCAGGAAAAACTCGTTACCGACGATCTGAATGTGCATTACTTCCTCGGCAATGGCTCATACCTGCCATTCCCGGACGATACTTTCGACGCCGTGTTCCATTTCGGCGGCATTAATACTTTCTCGGAACGCAAAAGAGCATTTGACGAACTTACCCGTGTGGTGAAACCAGGTGGAAAAGTGGTGGTAGGTGATGAAAGCGTGGCTCCATGGCTTCGGAACACCCCTACTTACGCTACTTTGCTGAAAGCGAACCCGTTGTTCCGCGCCGAAGTGCCGCTCGAAGACGTTCCGGCCAATATCGAGAACTTCAAGCTGCATTATGTGTTTGGTAATGCATTTTATGTGATGGAATACCGCGTTACCGCCAAAGCACCGGAAGTGGATATCGATCTGCCGATCCCGGGCAAAGATTTCGTTGATAACTGGCGCATTCGTGCTGAAAAAGCAGTCGACTAAGCATTACGCCATTACTCAATACCAAAATTCAACGTTCCAATGTGGGTTAAAAAAGGAGTTATTTATAAACCTGACGGCAGTCTGGCGCATAGTCAGAGCCATGCGCAGGTGCCATTTGCCTATAAACACAAGGATTTTCTGAGGATCTACTTCTCGTCCCGCGACGTGAACACGCAATCGCGCCCGACCTTCATCGACGTGGATTACGACGATCCGAAAAAGATCCTTTACATACATGATAAGCCC
>CBIHPQ010000586.1:0-3625 GCA_966211825.1 uncultured Dyadobacter sp.
CATCCGGCCGCTTCCAATTTTCGAACATCTCCGGTGTAGGCGCTTGCTTAACGGTCATGCTCATTCTGAACACAGTGATATCTTTTGCCTTCACCTGCAATTTTTGCGCGTCCGTCATGCGTTCATATACCGTGTAAAGTTGGTTTTCAAGCTCCGGGCTCATATTTACAATAGGATCCGTACGTCCCTTCCCATTCTTGACATATTTAGTATACTGCTCTATTGTTGCGTAGAACTGCTTCATTTCTACTTCCAAAACGGCATCGCTGCCGGAAACGGGCGTTGCCTGCACCTTGCTTTCCGGTTCCTGTTCGGATTTCGTGGCCGATTGCTGAGAGTAGGTCTTTTCTGCAAGTGCAAACGTCAGTACCGGCAGCAGCAATGCAACAAATGCCTTTTTAATAAACTGAATGCGCAGGTTAATGGTCGTAGTCATCATGGCTAATCGTTTTTTAGTGAAAGGATAATTGAAAGAGCTTGCCAGCGTGGTGGCCCGATGGGCTAGGAGGGTGTCGAGCAGGAGCAACTGGTATTCTCTGACACCCGTACGGCCGGCTATCACGGCGTCGTCGGCGAGGTATTCATGGTTCAGCCGGATAGCGCGCCGGTAGAGCAGCAGCAACGGGTTGAACCAACAGAATGCAATCAGGAGTTCGGTGAAAAGGATATCCAGCGAATGCATTTGCTTCGAATGCGCGAGCTCGTGTGTAAGGATTTCTTTTGGAATGTCTTGATTATTAAATGCTTTTTGTGAAATAAAAACGAAATGGAGAAAAGTGTAAGTAGGGATAGCCCCGGGCATCAGCACCAGTTTCGCCGCTTCAAAAGGGACGATCCGGCGCCCGGACTTCGACCGGAGGATAGCCATAATTTGAAAGCCCATTCGCAGAAGTAATGCGGTGGCGATCAGCCCATAGACCAGCCAGGGCAGATAAACCGGGACGCTCTCGTCGTGCTGGGTGGAGGCTGTCTGTGATATGGTGCCTGGCGCTTCATTGACCATCCGGGGGATAGCCCCATTGTCTGAAACGACCTCCTGAACCATTTCCGAGGGCATTTCGATTGTTACAAGCGGTAGGAGCAGCGAAAAAACCATTGCTGCCAACAGGTAAAACCGGTTGAAACGAACGCGTTCGAGCAGGAAATGGTACACCGCAAGAAGGATACCCGAGCATACGATGCATTTGATGAGATAGCTAGCCATTTTGTTTGCGTTTGATTTCTTCGTCGATAATGTTCCGCAATTCTTCGAGCTCATGTGTGCTCATACTGGTATCCCGCGCGAAAAACGAGCCGAATTGTGCTACGGAATCGTTGAAGAAGTTTTTGATCATCCCGCTCATGTGTTTGGAGAAATAATCCTTTTTCTCCACCAGGGGATAATATTCGCGGGAATTGCCGTAGAGCTTGTAGGCTACAAATCCCTTGTCCTGCATTCTTTTAAGCAAGGTGGCGATGGTTGTCGTGGCGGGTTTCGGCTCCGGAAAGCATTCGATCAGGTCTTTCATAAACACCTTTTCTTTCTGCCACAGGTATTCCATGAGCTGTTCTTCGGTCTTCGTGAGTTGCATGGGCTGGGGTTATTTTTGTTCTACAAAAACATATTTTACTCTACAAATGTAGAACAATGATTTAAAAATAAAAATCTTTCATGCAACGATTCGGGCTATTTTTGTCACTGATAGTTTTATACCACATTTTCCCGTTCCTATGATCCGTACGCTTCTACTGATCCTGTTTTCAACCACCATGATGCACGCCCAAGAACTGACGTCGGTCGTCCGTGGAACCGTGAAAGACGCCGATACCGGCTCGCCACTGACGCAAGCCACCGTGCAGCTTGATGGGAAGGGCGATGTTACCGGTGCAACGGGCACGTTCCGCTTTGAAGGGGTAGCAGTGGGGCGGCATTCGCTCACGGTGTCGTTTGTGGGGTATCAGACGGTGGTGATATCGGAAATACTGCTTGAATCGGGGAAGGAAAATGTGCAGGATGTGCGGCTAAGCATTGCTGGAAAACAGTTGCAGGAAGCGACCGTCGCCGGTAGCAGGCCGCCGGCATTCAACAGCGTGCAGGCCATTACCGCCGAGCAAACCTTGCGCTATGCGGCCACTTATCTCGATCCTGCACGGGTAGCGACGTCTTTCGCGGGCGTAGCAGCCGCTAACGACCAGGCTAACGGGCTCGTAGTACGCGGGAACTCACCCAACAGCATGCAATGGCGGCTGGAAGGTGTGGAGATTGTCAACCCGAACCATTTGTCGAATGCGGGAACATTCAGCGACCGGCCTACTTCGACGGGTGGCGGGGTGAATATCCTGAGCACGCAGTTGATGGGGACATCCTATTTCATGAGCGGGCCGTTTCCGGCGCAGTATGGGAATGCCACGGGGGCTATTTTGGATATGAATTTGAAAAAAGGCAATGACGAGCGCACGGAGTTTACCGGACAGGCGAGCCTTATCGGGCTTGATATTGCTGCCGAGGGGCCGTTGTCGAGAAAATCGAAGGCGTCCTATCTTGTCAACTACCGGTATTCATTCACGGGACTGTTGGGCGCGATGGGCGTGAGCTTTGGCGGAGAGGATATCCGGTTTCAGGATTTGTCATTTAACCTCAATTTCCCGACAGCTAAAGGCGGCAAGTTCACGATTTTTGGAATGGGCGGCATTAGCCAAAATACTTTTAAACCTGATAAGGACACGACTAGTTGGGAGTTTGAAAAAGATGCCCGTTATGTACTGTATAAAAATAAAATGGGCGCTGCCGGGGCAACATTCGAACAGCCTGTCGGTCGGCGGGCCTCGCTGCGAACGGTCCTCGTCGCATCCGGGCTGAATACTTCCAGGAAAGCATTTCAAGTTGACCCCAAAACGCTGGAAAACAGAGAGGTGCTTGGGAATGACGGTATTCTGAATGGAAAGATTTCTTTCAACACAACACTGACTTACAGAGCAAATACAAAACAGACATTCAGGGGCGGGGTGTACATAACCTCCCAGAAGTACGAAACGCTGCCCGTATATCCCGACGCGAAAGTTAAATCCTGGTACATTCAACCCTTCATGAACTGGTCGTCGCAAATCACGCCATCGCTGACGAGTGAGGTTGGGTTACATGCGATGATTAGCCAGGTGAAACGGGACAATGCGAAGGTGAGTGCTCTGGTTGAGCCCAGGGCAAGCCTGAGATGGCTGGCGGCGGCGGATAAGCAGGTGAGTGTCAGCTATGGCTTGCACAGCCAGCTGCAAACCCCGAATGTATATTCTTCGACGTACGGAATGACCTACATTGCCCAGAATTTTGATTTGAAACCAACACGTTCTCACCAGATCACGCTCGGTTACCAGCAATTTTTCAAAAAAGGCAGTAGTCTGAAAATTGAAGCATACTGGCAGCATCAGTTCGATGTGCCTGTGGGAACCGACGAGCGCGACAATTATTCGGCGGTAAATTTGATTGAAGACCGTCCGGCTGGCCGACTGTACAACGAGGGGACGGCCCGGAACTACGGTCTGGAAGCCAGCTTTCAGAAGTTTCTGACCGATAATTTTTACATGCTCGTTTCAGGCTCGCTCTACAAAGCCACGTATGTCGATTACTTGGGCTTGCGGCACGATAGCC
>CBIHPQ010000587.1:0-3565 GCA_966211825.1 uncultured Dyadobacter sp.
GCGGGGTAGGGCTGGGCAAAACGCACCTTGTGCAGGCCATTGGGAATTACATTACCAACCATTACGAGAACAAACTGGTGTTATATGTTTCCTCCGAGAAATTTACCAACCAGTTTATCAATTCGATCCGTAACAATACCCTGCAGGACTTTACTGATTTTTATATGAAAGTGGATGTGCTCGCCATCGACGACGTGCAGTTTCTGTCAGGTAAGGAAAAAACGCAGGATACATTCTTCCATATTTTCAACCACCTGCATCAGCTCGGCAAGCAGATCATCATGACCAGTGACCGCCCGCCGCGCGAGCTGCAAGGCTTGCAGGACCGTTTGCTATCCCGCTTCAAATGGGGCCTGACGGCCGATTTGCAGGCACCGGACTTCGAAACGCGTATCGCGATCATCCAGAAGAAGATCCAGTCCGAAGGCATTTCGATCGATTATGATGTGATCGAGTACATTGCGCACAGCGTAAATTCCAACGTGAGGGAGCTGGAAGGTGTGATTGTGTCGCTCATGGCGCAGGCGTCGCTTACACGCCGGAATATCGACGTGGAGCTGGCGAAAAATACCCTCCGGAACATCGTCATGAACGAGGACAAGGAGGTTACGATCGACACCATTCAGGAAATCATCGCCGACTATTTCCAGGTTTCTATCGCGGATCTGAAAAGCAAAAGCCGCAAAAAAGAGGTCGTTTACCCGCGTCAGCTGGCGATGTACCTCGCCAAGGAATACACCGATCTTCCGCTTAAATCCATCGGCTACCACTTCGGCGGCCGAGACCACAGTACCGTAATCCACTCCATTCAGAGTATTAACCTGCTGATGGACGAAACCCCGGACGTGGAAGAAACTTTACAGAAGCTCCGCAGTTACTTTAAATAGGAATCAGCGTATCAATGTTCAGAACAAAATCCGAACAGCATGATACCGGTTCTTCTCACCCGAGAGCAAATTCCCGATTCCATCTGGGACCACCACATCAGCGGGAGCCGGCAATGCGTGATCTACGCGTTGAGCTGGTATCTCGATATCGTTTGTGAAGGATGGGAAGCGCTCGCATGGCCTTCTGCGACTGACTTTTCTGTCGTAATGCCGCTACCCCTCAGGCGCAAATTCCGTCAGCGCGTTTTATATCAGCCTCTTTTTTGCCAATACCTGGGTATTTTTTCCAGTCATGATCTGACAAGCGTTGAATGCGAAGCATTTCTTCAGGCCCTGGCAAAGCATTTCCCTTACATTTCAAATTATGCCTTTAATCCTGAGAACTCTGCATTGCTCAGTGAAGCGCCGGATTTTTGTAAATGCTTTGACTATAAGGCCAATAATACGCACTGGTTAAAGTTGGGCCGGCCTCACGCGGAGATCTATTCAGGTTATTCCAAAGACAAAAAAGCGAACCTGAGAAAAGGATTGAGAGCGAATTGGCAAATCAGGGAGTCGAATGATTTCAAGGCCTTAATCACACTCTTCAAAGAAAATCACGCAAAGCACATTGGCAAAATCAAAGCAGGCGCATACCCGACCTTGGAGCGTTTAGGAAAGAAGTGCTTGAACAATGGTACAGGGAAGCTTCTCTACGCGCAATCGGGCTCGTGCGTATGCGCGGGCATATTGCTCACGCACTATCGCGGGCGCGCGATTTATCTTTTTAATGCGGCGGATGATGCCGGCAGGGTAGGAAACGCAAGGGTGGTGATGCTGGACGCCTACCTGCGTGAAAATGCCGCTATTCTGTCGGTATTAGATTTCGAAAGTCCGCAAGAGCACAGTATTGCAGCATATTATGCGGGTTTTGGAGCTGTGGTGACACGATTCTGGTCTGTCAGAAGGAATGCATTACCTTTTCCATTCCGCCAAATTCAACGGCTTCGCAAATGGCTGCTGGTCAGAACCAGGCGATATCCTTTCGCAGGCCTTTGTAGGATTTTAAATCCATTTCCAGGGAACCGATTTTAAGGTCTACTTCGGCTTTCAGAGGTATTTTGTTGGAATCGTCCGACACCCAGAGCGCCATCGGCTCTTCGCCTTTGAAGAATTTATTGGCCGGAATTTGTGGCGAGAGCCTCAGTACTTTGCTTCTCCCAAACTTGGTTTTGATCACATCCCTGCCCACATACCGGACGCGGAGTTTGTAAACTTCGCCGTCAAAGAAAGTGGGGACTTCGATGATATCGCCCTCCCGGACCTTATCAAAATTGATGGTACGCAGGAAAAAATAGCCACTGATGATGTCGTGGATGTTGTTGGGGACATTGTAGGTTTTGCTCTCGTCCTTCACATTGGAAACCGCCTGGTCTTTGTTGTGATTGAAAAATACGGTCTCGTCCTTGCGGTATTTGTTTTCCTGGATTTGCCGTTCGAACATGTGTGGAAGAATGGCCGTCGTGTCTATATACGAGCGCCACGTGTCGCGTACACGCGAGATCAGGTCAAATGCGCCGACTGTCCTGCCGATTACGTTAACCCGGTAACAAGGCCGGTTATTGATCATCGAAACTGCCTTGCTGACTTCCACCCTGGCCTCGGCGGCATTGATAAAGCCGTAGTGCACGCGGTATTCGACCCGCTCACCGGTGCCAAAGCTTTTGTTATGGACTATCCGGTCCATTTCCGCATTTTCGTCGAACTGGCGGAAGGAAAATAGCAATGCTAATGTCGAAATGGCTAATAGTAATGCGTACGATCGTTTCATGCTGATGCTAACGTTACAGGGAAGGGTACTGGCCCTTTAAATAGTTCAGGTATTTTTTTAGATCCCCTCCAAACTTGCTTTCAAATTCCTGCCTGAAAACGTCCTGTTTGGACTTATAGGTCAGGTAGCTGATAAAGTAAGCATTGTTAGGGAGTTTTCCGTCGGGCCAGCGGTTTTTGTTTGTTAACGCGCGCTTGCCCGAAAGAAGTGTATCCGTATCGCTCAGGATATCAGTGATCAATCTGGTCTTCAACAGGTCGCGTTGCCGGTTCGGGGCCGGATCCGGGCCAAATGTACGATAGAGACTATCCAGCCGGCCCGCACCCCTGAGCATATGCTGCGAATAGGCGTCATTGTACCGTTTGGAGTATTCATACTGGCGCATTTGTTGCGAATCCGCGCCGTATTTGTATTTCAAAAACCGTATAGCGCCCTGGTCACCCACAAAACTGGCAAGATTTTCATTGAGTTCCAGGTTGCTTTTTACAAAAAGCGTACCATGTGTAAGCTCGTGCAATATCAGGTTGGCGAGGCTGCCATCGCGCCTGCGGAGCATGCTCGACAGGATCGGGTCTTTCAGGTAACCGAGCGTCGACCAGGCTGAAACTTCTCCAATGTCGGTATCTAACCCTTTGCCTATCAATGCTTTTTCCTCGGACACTGCTCGTGTGGAATCAAAATATCCTTTGTATGGAAATGTGCCTACAATAGGGAAATGCCACTGGTATGGAGCCACTTTATAGCGTTCCGAAGCCGTGATGAGCCATATGAGCGGCCGCCCGTGTTGATTGTAAAATGTGGTATAATTATCAGACGGTGTCAATCCCAGCGAATCCACCCCGAATTTTTTGATCTCCTGTATGAGGCG
>CBIHPQ010000588.1:0-3550 GCA_966211825.1 uncultured Dyadobacter sp.
AAACCGCAGCACTCGTAATCCCGCTGTTGTAAATGCAGCTGTTAAACTGAGAAATGGACAGGTTTACATGATCTGTAAGTGTTGTGATACTCCCCGCCAACGTTAGCGCCTTGGGCGTATACAGTACCAACACTCTCGGATAAACTAACGCCTGGCAAGGCTGCATTTTCGCATTGGCATTATCGTCATGCCTTGTTGTAGGCTCTACCGCGACTATCCGGCCATTTTCTGGCTTTGAAGTGGAAGAGGTTGTGGCGCAGCCGACGTCCCAGGCCTTCTCCGGATCGATCTCTTGCAAGCAATACAGGCCCGATGGTGCCGGAAAGATCTCATACACGCCAGCGGGTGTGGACATATGCGCGCAAACCCGACCTGCTTTCGATATGACGATCACAGTGCCGCGGTCGTTGTCAGTTTTGCCAATCCATTCGTATTCGTCTGCCGATTCGTATTCTACATGGCTGGCAACCGCGGTGATGGTAGGGCCATCGGGAATGTGCAGAAGCAGTACGCCGTCTTTTTGTGAAGTGGCTAGTGCGTTGAGCTTGACGAAATGATAGCCTGTGATGTTAGGATTACTGCGAAGGCGTGCGCGATAAGCATCCATTTCCGGTGAATCGGGTACCTGACCTGCAACTACAGGTTGGATAAATGGCACATCCTGAGCTTGCAGCGGTATGGCGAAGCCTGTCCATAAGACCACTTTTAGCAGAACTGTTTCGATGAAAGTGTAAAGTAATTTTTTCATAGCAAAGAAGTTAGACAATGCTTGTCGATGTAATATTTCGACTGAAATTTTGCATTATTTCCGCTTGCTGAAAAGGGTGTTTGCCGCGATTGACTTGGGAAATCGCCGATCGGTTGCTTACGCTGTACGAATGGTTTGTTCTATTTATCAATATCCGTTTCCCAAACTTTTCCCCACAATTATTAGTAGACGAATTGTTGCACAGGCTTATATATTGATAATACTCAATCGATCGCAAATCTCTACTTACTTCCACATCATGACACATCAGTCGGATCATCGTGCCTATTTTTTTAAGATAGATACGACTATCAAAAAGATTCGTAATGCACTGCAAAAGCAGCTGACTGAGGCCGGGTTTGACCTGACGGTAGATCAATGGGTGCTTATTGACCATATTTTCAGAAAGCAGGGAATCAGCCAGAATGAGCTGGCGGAGATGACTTTTAAAGATCCGCCCACCGTGACGAGGATTATCGATTTGCTGGAAAAGAAAGGGCTGGTGGAGCGGGGGCCCGCTGCCGGAGACCGGCGAAAATTCAATCTATTTCTGACGAAAAATGGGGAAGCGATCTATAACGAGGCATTCCCGATCGTGGCCGACATCCGCCGCAAAGGCTGGGGAAGTCTCAGCGACTCCGATTACCAGCATTTCGTGCGGATCATGGACTCTATTTACCAAAATTTTACCTGATTTGACAAAATTTTACCACGGCATTAAGTGGAAGAATGACAGCTTTTTACGTCGTTCTTCCACTTTTTTTGTGTAGAAGTGCGACCTTAATGGTGCATTTGCATGAGCTTCCGGTTAAACCTTTCGGTACGTTTTTGTATCTAAACCATAGAATGGTTCGGTAACCAGTGGGTTCCGTAAGACTGTTCCGGTTAATGTCAGTTTCATTTTTATCCCTATTAAGGCCATGAAAAAGTATTTTTTGCTCGGCGCTCTGATCACTTCATTACTCATTACTCCTGCGTTTTCACAGGTTAAAACAGAACAATTGTTTCAGGTACCGAATATAGAAGTGGCAGGTTTTGCCGAAATGGAGGTTGTCCCTGATGAAATTTATTTCAATATATCGCTGCGGGAATATTTCCAGGATGAAAAAAACCAGAAGGATAAGGTCAATATCTCGACACTCGAAAAGCAGCTGATCAAAGCTGTGGCCGACGCCGGCTTGCCGAAGGAGGCATTGTCGATCAGCGGGGTGGGAGGTTACCAGAATTATGTTGACAAAAAGAAAAAGCCTGCGACTTTCCTCGAAGCGAAACAATATGAATTGAAAGTTTCAACTCCGGAAAAACTCGATGGCATTTTGTCGAAGGTCGAAAGCCGTGGCGTGCAGTATGCGAACGTTGCCCGGGTAGACCATTCAAAAAGAGAGGAATTCAAGAAGCAGGTTAAAGTTGACGCATTAAAGGCCGCAAAAGTCAAAGCGGAATATCTCGTGGCTTCTCTGGATCAGAAACTGGGCAAGGTTCTCGAAATCAAAGAATTGGACGAGAACCTGTATTTCCCTCAGCCGGTATTTGCCAAAGCCAATGTGCGTGCTTTTGCCGCAGAGTCGGCGGATGCCGTTCAGGACAGCGATGTGCAGTACCAGAAAATCAAGATCAGTTACCGTATGCAGGCTGCATTTGAGATCAAATAGGCTGTTTCACGCATAAACTTCCCTGTCAGGTGCCCGGTAAATCATTTGCCGGGCACAATTTTTTCGGTGTAAGGCATCCGGATTTGTCAGTCCGTTCTTTTGTTGCAAGTGTTAGATTCTTTAAATTGAATTATTAATCTCAAACTAAGTAACTGGAAATCATGAGCATTAACGCAAAACACCTGGCCACATTCATTTTGGGCGCCGCCGCGGGAGTGGCTGCACACAAATACCTTCAGACCGAGGAGGGAGAAAAGCTTCTGGAAGACCTCAAAACAAAGGCTAACAACCTGAAAGCCGAAGCAGAAGGGGCCGTAGATAAAGCTCCTGAGTATTTCGAGGAACTTAAAACAAAGGGCGCGGAGACGCTGAAAGGCAATTTTCCGGACGCTGAAGCCTTTTTTAAGGATCTGTTCGACAAGTTCAAGGGTACCAAAGGCACCGCCGCCACCGAAGCAGACGTGACACCTACGCCTGACCCTATTTCCTGATATCACATTGCATTGTGCCGGAGAATGTTCAACAGCAATGTTCTCCGGCATTTTTATGCCCCTACCAACCCGTTGATCTGCGCATATTGGATGAGCATAATGGTTTTGGCATCATTAATTTCCCCATTCGCGACCATTTGAATGGCTTCCCTGAACGGAATTTCCATCACCTCGATGTTTTCCTGCTCCGTCGCGCAGCCGCCACCCTCGCTCACTTTCATATCATCGGAATACTCCGCCACGAAGAAATACAGGATTTCCGTCACCGAGCCGGGCGACATGTATGCTTCGAAAATCTTCTTCACTGAGCTGACCTTGTAGCCGGTTTCTTCCTCCGTTTCGCGTTTAATGCACGCTTCTGGGTTGTCTTTATCGAGCAATCCTGCGCAGGCTTCGATCATCATGCCCGTTTCGTTGCCGTTCGTATATGTAGGCAGGCGAAATTGGCGCGTAAGTACCACGGTTTGTTTTTCCTGATTGTATAACAGGATTACCGCGCCATTTCCGCGGTCGTACGCCTCACGTGCCTGGCGCTCCCAGGAGCCATCTGCGCGCTGATAATCGAATGTGTATTTGCGAAGGGTGTACCAATTGTTGGAAAGTACTTCTTCGGCTGCAATGTTGATGCGGGAACTTGCCATTGATTAAAAATGATTATT
>CBIHPQ010000589.1:0-3547 GCA_966211825.1 uncultured Dyadobacter sp.
TAAAAGTAAAAGAAACGGAAGTGGGCCTGGAATTCAAGACATTCGATAGCCGGTTAAACCTGGATCTTTCATTGTACCGTAAAAACACCGTGGATGAGATCCTGAACGTCAGCATTTCGAACACCTCCGGTTTCAGCCAGACCAAAGTGAATGTGGGTAAACTGCGTAACCAGGGCGTCGAGTTCCTGTTGACGATCGTGCCTGTCCGTAACGACAATTTTACCTGGGAAACCAGCTTCAACGGCAGCTACAACATTAGCAAGGTGATTGAGCTGGCCGAAAGACAGGACCGCTTCGATGTGGGTACGGGTGAATTCTTCGGCATTGTTTCGCACGAAGTCGGCAAGCCGCTGGCTTCCCTCCGCGGGTTCGATTACAAACGCGACGATCAGGGCCGCATCGTTACTTCGGGCGGTTTGCCGCAGCAGGGCAACCTGACCACCTTCGGCAGCGCGATCCCGAAATGGGTAGGCGCGTGGGTGAACACCTTCAATGTGAAAGGCATCCGGATCGGTACTCAGATCGACTTCAAGGCTGGCAACAAGATCCTTTCGAACTCGAACCTGAACTTCCTGCGCGAAGGACTTTCGAAACCATCGCTCGTCGGCCGTGAAGGCGGCGTGTTGCTGGAAGGCGTAACAGCCACCGGCGAAGCAAATGCACAGCGTGTAGAAGCGGAACAGTTTTACACCGCCTACCGCAGCACCAACCTCGCTTCACCTTTCGTATACAACGGCGCATTCGTGCGCTGGAGATCGCTTTCGATTGGTTACGATCTCTCCCGCTTCGTACGTGACAAGTCCTTCGTGAAAGGCCTCACCGTGTCGGCAATGTGCAACAACGTGCTGATGATCAAGAAGTACATCGATAACCTCGATCCCGAAGCACAAGTATCCGCCTCCGACAACCTGCAAGGCATCGAAACGCATACGCTTCCAACGACAAGGAGTTACGGGATCAATTTGAATGTTAAGTTATAAGGAGGATGGAGGAAAGGGAGGAAGGAGGAAAAGCAGGACGTATTTATTCACTCATTCACTCATTAAAAATTCAATCATTCAATCATTCAGTCATTCAATCATTCAGTTATTAAACGAATATTCATATACGCAACAACGCTCGCCATACTCGTATCGGCCAGTTCCTGCGATAAGGGATTTGAGGATGTAAACAAAAATCCGGTACTGGCGACAAGCGTCGATCCGGTTTACCTGTTCTCGAACTCGCAGTTCACGTCGGCCATTGCCACGCAGAACTACCAGATGCAGATCGTCCAGCAGATCAATACGCCTTACACGGGGGTGCTCGAAGGCGGGAACCATAATGCGGTTTCCGATCCCAATTCGAACGCCAATTTCAACTCGCTGTATTTGCAAAACGGCCCTGTAAACCTGTTGACGACGGTTATCGCGCAAACGAAGGATAATCCGGCGCGCAGCAACCTGTACCACATGTCGCGGATCTGGAAGGCCTATGTATTTATGGTTTTGGTGGACACCTACGGCGATGTGCCCTATTTTCAGGCAGGAAAAGCATTTCTGGAAGGCATTAACCTCCCGAAATACGACGACCAGAAAGTGATCTACGACGATATCCTGAAAGAGTTGCAGGAAGGTACCAAAGGACTGGACGCGTCCAAGGCGATCGAAGCCGGTGACCTGTTTTTCAAAGGAAATATCGCGCAATGGAAGAAGCTCGGTAACTCGCTGCTGCTCCGCGCTGCGATGCGTTATTCCAAAATCGACGTCGCGAAAGCGAAGCAATATGTAGCGATAGCCGTTGACCCTGCGAATGGCGGCCTGCAAAGTTCCAATGCCGACAATGCGCTGATCGCATTCAACAGCACTTTCAACCACCCGCTGGCCAACTATTTCCAGGGTACCGAGCGTGGTAATGTGTACCTGGGCAAAGCTTTGGTCGACTTCCTGAAAACGACCAACGATCCGCGCATCCGCGTGATCGCCGTGAAATACGAAACGCCGGGTAACCCACTGGCGACTGCCGGCGCCGAAGATACCGCACCTGCCAGCCAGGAAGGAATGCCTTATGGCTACAACGAATCGACGATCGCGAATGCGCCCGGCTTCCCAGGAAAGATCGGTTCTGCATTCAAATATTCGCAGATCAACCGCCGCACGCTGGGCAAGATCGATGCGCCGGAGTTTTTCATTACCTATTCCCAAACTTCGCTGCTACTGGCCGAGGCGGTACAGCGCGGCTGGGCAACGGGCGATGTGAAAGCATTGTATGAAGCGGGTGTACGTGCGCATATGAGCCAGATGGCTACCTACGACGTACTCGCGACCATTTCGACTGCCAGCCAGGATGCATTCCTGACGGCTAACCCGTTCGTACCCGCGAAAGCATTGGAACAGATCAACAACCAATACTGGATCTCCTCCTTCCTGAACGGCTCCGAAGCCTGGGCGAACTTCCGCAGAAGTGGCTTTCCGGTGCTTCCGGTCAACAATTACCCGGGTAAAGACCCTTCGGTGAAAGACTTTATCAAGAGATTGGTCTACCCGGTTCTCGAACGCTCTGTGAACGAGGCCAACTACAAGGAGGCAGTCGCCAGAATGGGCCCTGACGAGCTTGGAACACCCGTTTTTTGGGACAAATAACAATTAATACCAACCCTTAATTTCTCTTTTATGCTTAAACAAACCTTGCTTGCGGGAGCGTTTGTGCTGGGGAGCGTCGCTTCCTACGCACAGGCGATCTCCCCCACTCCCGATCAGATCAAAGCCTACACCGCCGGCTGGAAAGGAGAACGGATGCCCGACGGCCGCCCGAAGGTGTCCGACGCGATCCTGGCCCGCCTGAAAAACATTTCGATGGAAGAAGCCTGGGGCGTGCTGCGCAACAAAGGCTACCACAACCAGTTCGAAGGCGAATGGCAGCTGATCCACAACGACAGCACCATGACCGGCCGCGTGGTAACCGCGCAATACATGCCCGCCCGCCCCGATTTGCAGGACCTCGTGAAGGAAACCGGTAAAAAAGAAGGCCGCGTGCAAACCGGCGGTACCAATTCCTGGCCTATCGACGTGCTCAAAGAGGGCGATGTGTACGTGGCCGACGGTTACGGCAAAATCGCCGACGGTACGCTGATCGGCGACAACCTGGGCAATTCCATTTACGCCAAATCCAAGCGCGGGGTGATCTTTTACGGTTCGGTGCGCGATGTGGAAGGGTTGAGCGAAATCAAAGGCTTCAACGCGTGGATCAAAGGCCAGGACCCGTCGTACATCCAGCAAATGATGCTCACGAACATCAATACGCCGATCCGTATCGGCCGTGCGGTGGTGCTTCCGGGAGATGTTGTTTTGGCTAAAAAGTACGGTACGATCTTCATCCCGGCGCATTTGGTGGAAGACCTCGTCATTACATCGGAGGTTACGGCCCTGCGCGACGAGTTCGGGCACCTGCGCCTGCGCGAGGGCAAATATACGCCTGGAGAAATCGACACCAAATGGTCGGACACGATCCAGAAGGACTTCCTGAATTGGGTAAACAACTACCCGGGCAAGCTGCCGATGACGAAGAA
>CBIHPQ010000590.1:0-3547 GCA_966211825.1 uncultured Dyadobacter sp.
AGAGCACGGGCACTTCAAAACGCACGTTGTTATAAACAAATCGGCGACGATGATCCAGCTTCGTTTTCACACAATAGGAAGCGTAACCCTGACTTGTGACCGCAGCCTCGAACCATTCGAAGAACCGGTTGATTCCAACGAACGGATCATATTGAAGTTCGGCGATCACAACGAGGAACTGACGGAAGAGATTGAGATTATCGGCCGTAACACCAACAGGATCAACGTAGCGCGTTACATATTCGACTTTATCGCGCTGTCATTGCCCGTGAAGAAGCTCCACCCGAGCCTGCGCACCGAGGAAGACGAGTTTGACCTTGAAGATGATGAGGAAGAAGGAACGCTGGTGTACACCTCGGGAGCAGCGGAAGAAGGGGATGAAAAGGAGGAGGATGAGAAAGTTGACCCACGCTGGGAAGCGCTTAAAAAACTGAAAAAGTAACAATAACCGGGGTTTCAACCCCTGGAACATAAATAGTAAATAACAATAGACCAAAAATATCATGGCACATCCTAAGCGGAGACACTCCAGCACCCGTCGCGATTCACGCAGAGCGCACGATTTCCTTACCGGAAAGCAGTTGGGAACTGATGCTACAACCGGAGAAATCCACCAATTGCACCGTGCACACGTACACGAAGGCAACCTGGTTTACAGAGGTAAAGTTGTAGTTGAAAACTATACTAAAACGGTTTAGTTTCAGTCGATGAGCAATTCAATTTCGCAGCAGCCCTATAAAAGTTGTTGCGAAATTCTTTTTTACTGCGGCACATCTGCTAAATTTACACCTTCGGTTTCTAACTTATTTGTCAAAATAACAGCGTGTAAATGAAAATTGCGGTAGATGCTATGGGGGGAGATTTAGCTCCACAAGCAATTGTTGAAGGGGTCATCCAAGCCTCTTCTGAGCTACCATCCGAGGCGAGAATCGTTTTAATTGGACGTGAAAACGTGATTTGGGACATCTTCAACCAGCACAATTTCACCCCTACTAATGTTGACGTCGTTCACGCAGAAGATGTGATCGAGATGGGGGAACATCCTACCAAAGCCCTTTCTCAAAAACCTAATTCCAGCATTGGAGTCGGTTTTAAACTTCTGAAAGAAAAAGAGGTAGACATATTCTGCAGTGCAGGAAATACAGGCGCAATGCACGTAGGCGCCCTTTTCAGCATTAAAGCCATCGAAGGCATCCTTCGCCCAGCCATCGCAGGGCTTGTGCCACAGGTAGGAGGCGGTTATGCCGTGATGCTCGACATCGGTGCCAATGCCGATTGTAAACCGGAAGTCCTTTCGCAGTTTGGTGAAATCGGCTCCATTTTCGCCCAGCATACTTTCCAGATCGACAAGCCGCGGGTTGCATTGATGAATATCGGGGAAGAAGAGCAAAAAGGCTCCCTCACTTCGCAGGCTACCTACCCCCTGCTGAAACAAAACAAGCGCATTAACTTTATAGGAAATATAGAAGGGAAAGATCTCTTCACGAATAGGGCCGACGTGATCGTAACCGACGGCTTTACCGGTAATATTTTGTTTAAACTGGGAGAGTCATTGTATGAGATCTCCCGGAAAAGAAGTTTCCAGGACGATTTTATCGACCAGACGAACTACGAGTCCATCGGAGGCAGTCCCATTATCGGGGTTAATGGAAATGTGATGATCGCACACGGGGTGTCCACGCCGCTGGCCATCAAAAATATGGTGGGCTGGGCTTATAAGCAGGTGAAATCCAAAGCTTATCAGCACATTGCCCAGGCATTGAACTAACGATGAATGCTGACAACCACATGACTATGAAAAAACTGAAACTGTCCCTTTTTACCAAATCTATTCGGATTTTGAATAGTTGATTTATCATGACCCATATTAAAGCCTCTATAACAGGAATACAAGGTTATGTGCCTGATTACGTGTTGACTAATGCAGAATTGGAAACAATGGTTGCGACGAACGATGAGTGGATCGTTAGCCGTACAGGTATCAAAGAAAGACGTATTCTCAAAGGCGAAGGTTTAGGAAGTTCGCATATGGGTGCGGAGGCCGTAAAGGGATTGCTCGCCAAAACCAATACGCGTCCTGATGAAATCGATCTGCTGATCTGCGCTACTACCACACCCGATTTTGTTTTCCCCTGCACGGCCAACCTCATCTGCGACATGGTGGGTATCCGCAACGTCGGAAGTTTCGACATTCAGGCGGCCTGCTCAGGTTTTATTTACGCATTGACGCTCGGCTCGCAATTTATCGAGACGGGAAAATATAAAAAGGTTATCGTTGTCGGTTCGGATAAAATGTCTGCGATCGTAGACTATACCGACCGCAAAACCTGTATCCTGTTCGGTGACGGAGCAGGCGCAGTGCTGCTCGAACCTGACACGGAAGGAAACGGTATCCTGGATTCGATCATCAAATCGGACGGGGCAGGTTATCCTTACCTTAACCAGAAAGCGGGAGGAAGCCGCTACCCGCCTACCCACGAGACGGTAGAAAACAGGCTGCACTACGTTTATCAGGATGGTGCGCAGGTTTTTAAATTTGCAGTAACCAATATGGCCGACATCGCTGCCGACATCATGGAGCGCAACGGCCTGAACAGCGATAACGTAGCATGGCTGGTCCCTCACCAGGCCAACCGCCGGATCATCGAAGCCACCGCCAACCGTATGGGCGTCGGAATGGGCAAGGTGATGATGAACATACACAAATACGGAAATACCACGGCGGCAACTATTCCGCTTTGCTTGTGGGATTATGAATCACAGCTCAAAAAAGGAGACAATCTGATACTGGCCGCATTCGGCGGAGGCTTTACCTGGGGCGCCATGTACCTCAAATGGGGTATCGAAGCGTAAGCATGTGATTATTCATTAAAGCATTATCATACAATTCATTAGCATAAAAATGGCAACTACTGCAGATTTGCGTAACGGTTTGGTGATTCATTTCAACCATGATCTTTTTCAGGTGATTGAATTCCAGCACGTGAAACCCGGAAAAGGAAACGCGTTCGTACGTACCAAACTGAAAAGCCTTACAAGCGGCAAAGTACTGGACAACACATTCTCGTCAGGTGCCGGCATTACGCCCGTACGTGTGGAGAGGCACAAATTCCAGTTTCTATATAAAGATGAGGTTGGTTACAACTTCATGAACTCCGAAACATTCGACCAGGTGCTGATCGACGAAAAACTGGTGACCAACGCCGACCTGATGAAGGAAGGGCAAGAGGTTGAGATCCTGATCAATACCGAGACGGAAGCTGCGCTGATCTGCGAACTGCCTCCATTTGTTGAATTGACCGTTACCTACTCGGAGCCTGGCCTGAAAGGCGACACCGCCAACTCGCCGAAGAAAGCCATCGAGGTCGAAACCGGCGCCCGGATTATGGTCCCTTTGTTCATCGAAGAAGGCCAGAAAATCAAAGTCGATACACGCACATACGATTACGTAGAAAGGGTTAAATCTTAATTAAATGGAAACCAAAGAAATCCAAAAACTGATTGACTTCATTGCCCAGTCGGGACTTGATGAAGTGAATATTGAAAC
>CBIHPQ010000591.1:0-3544 GCA_966211825.1 uncultured Dyadobacter sp.
GGTTCCGATAGTTTTGGGGGATCTGCGTATTGGTTTTTAATGCAAGAATATCGCGGTCTTCCCGCTGCATGCGCTCGATGTCGAGGCAAACGACGTCGACACTGGTGACGGTACTGGCGTAATTATCCCAATAGCTGCGGTAGGCCGCCGTATCGTTGCCCCAGGGACTCCGCAACGTATTGTCGGCCCAGGGTTGGTTGCCGCTGGAAGTCGCCACGCCGTACCAGAGCATCGCGCGCTGGGCAGCCGTCAACGAGCCAGGCTCAGGGCCGCTGAATGCGGAGATGTGACTGAAACCATGTTTTAATGGCTGGGATTGGGTATCACCGAAGCGCGGACCGCTGTATATAATTTTGAATGGAAGGGAAAACTCTGGAAATTTGCCCCATTCAATGCTATTGTTAGCTGTAACGGGGTTTAGTACATAACCGGGCTGACAATTCTGGCCGTGAACACTTAGCGCTCCAAGCAGAATACTCAGAAATGTGGTGAAAAATGCCTTTGAATAGATGTTTGTATAGTATGTCATAAGATTTGACCAGACAAATTCGTTACTTTTGCAATGTCGCCAATTTCATTTTTCCGAGACGCGCGGTTCGGGACGCGTAGTTCGCGACGCGCAGTTCGGGCGCCAAACAGTTCATCAGAATAGAAATTGCCTTGAAACGTAAAATACAATCAACATGAAACGACTACTTCTTTTTATTCCTGTCCTGTTTTTGTCGCTTCTTGTTATTAGCTTCAAAGACAAAGATAAGGAGGAAACGCCTGAGCCGACAGCGAAGAATAAAATACTCGTCAATTATCCATGGCGGATGTCTGCCGTGACAGACCTGTCGGGAAAGACGATTCCTGACAATCAGCTCGATGCTGAGACGATGGGTATCAAAAAAATGGACATCCAGTTTCAGCAAAATGCGACGGTAAGGGCCTTCGACCAGGGATCCAGCCAGGTGGTGAATGGCGGAACGTGGAGCCTGATCAACGAAGAGAAAACTTTGGACATTAAGATTATTGGTTTCTCGGGCGAATTCAGTCTCGAAGAACTGACTAACACAAACATGAAGCTGAAAAAGAAAATGCCGATCAGTGGAACAGAGCAGGAAGCCATCATGGTCTTCCAGCCTGTGATCAAGTAACCGGTGGTGCGATATACAATTTGTAGCGAGAAGCGGCGGATTAAATCTGCCGCTTTTCTTATTTTGTACAAATTTTTTTGAATGAAAAAGAACATCCCCTCCATTATCAACGCATGGTGCATGTACGACTGGGCCAACTCGGTGCATGCATTGGTCATTGTTTCCAGCATTTTTCCTGTTTATTTCAGCGCTACCGCATTAAGCGCTTCCGGCACGCCGGACGTTAATTTTTTTGGGACACAAATTAAGAGCTCCGTTCTTTTTTCCTACACCGTTTCAGTTTCCTTCCTGATCACCGCATTGCTGGTACCCATTTGCACCGCCATTGCCGATTTTACGGGCAAGAAAAAGCGCTTCATGCAGTTTTTTTGCTACACGGGGGCTGTGAGCTGTATGCTGTTGTATTTTTTTACCAAAGAAACACTGATCTCCGGCATATTTCTCTTTGGCCTGAGCCTGATCGGATGGAGCGGAAGCATTGTTTTTTACGACTCTTACCTGCCTGAAATCGCCACCGAAGACCGGTTCGATAAATACAGTGCCCGGGGCTTTTCGCTGGGCTATCTGGGTAGCGTGTTGCTGTTATTGTTTAATTTAAGCATGATCCTCGCGCCTCAGTTTTATGGTATCACCCAGAAATCACTTCCCGCCCGCATATCATTTTTCACGGTCGGGTTATGGTGGATATTATTTGCTCAAATTCCCTTTTATTACCTGCCATCCGGCAATGCAGACAAGGAAAAGAACGGAAACTGGATATTCCACGGGTTTAAAGAATTGAAAAAAGTATACGGGCGCCTGCGCGAGCAACCATACCTGGCCAAGTTCCTCAGCGCATTCTTCATCTACACCATGGGCCTGCGCACGGTCATGTATGTAGCTACGATTTTTGGGGCCACCGAATTGAAACTGCCATCGCAAAGCCTGATCATCACTGTACTCTTGATCCAGCTTGTTGGAATTGCGGGCTCCTATACATTTGCCTGGTTATCAGGTAAAATCGGAAATATTTATGCATTGATGATCGGCGTCGCTATCTGGATCGGCATTTGTACGGGCGCTTATTATACCACCGAAGCCATGGAGTTTTATGCGATTGCCTGCACAGTGGGGATGGTCATGGGTGGCATTCAGTCGCTTTCCCGGTCGACCTATTCCAAACTGATCCCTGAGAATGTGACGGACACGGCGTCATATTTCAGCTTTTACGACGTGACGGAGAAGCTGGCGATTGTGATCGGGACGTTTATATATGGTACCGTCGAGCACATTACGGGCAGTATGCGCAACAGCATCCTGGCGTTGCTGATCATTTTCGTGATCGGGCTAATGCTTCTTTACCGGATTCCGTCCAGGAAAGTTTACCGCTTCGAATTGGATCGGAACAAAAATTAATTTAATATCGCGGCACCATCACGAAGGATGTTAGCTCAGCTGGTTCAGAGCGCCGCCTTGACAGGGCGGAGGTCAGCGGTTCGAACCCGCTACGTCCTACCACATTGAAGGCTTGTATATCATTGATATGCAAGCCTTTTTTCATTCAGTTCCAAAATCGAACTCCGCATTAATGTTCCGAATTCAAAATAGGGACTGATCTACTTAGGTAATAATTTCAATAACCAGAGTTTTATTATTACTTTAAATAGATAAAGTTTGTTTCTGATTAGAATGCTGGATTAGCGTACGCTTATGTTGGAATTGACCGAGCGCCAGTGGGCGTTGTTTGATTATGTGAAAGAAATGCACGGGGCGCAGAAACGTAAATACACCGGAGCGCCTTACTACACCCATTTGCTGAGTGTGGCCGACAGGGTGGAGCAATATGTGCGGAGTGGCTATGAAACTGAAATAGCGCTTTGTCATGATTTGATAGAGGATACGGAATGCTCTCTAGCCGATCTTTCTTCAAAACTGATGAGTCTGGGCTATTATGTCGAAGAGGACGTGGAAATATTGGCGGGCGTGGACGACCTTACGGACAAATACACGCATGAGCGCTACCCCGACCTGAACCGTGCCCAACGCAAGAAACTCGAAAGCGTGCGGATCGTAGGGTCAAGGCCGATCGCTCAGACAGTCAAGTATGCCGACATTATAGATAATATAACCTCTGTTGCAGAGCATGATCCGGGGTTTGCGCGCGTGTATGTACGGGAAATTGACAGTTATCTCTGGAAAATCGATAAAGGAAACCGGGAACTGTATGCGGAATGCTGCCGGGTATTTGCTGAGATAAAAGTCCGGCTGGAACTGGATAAGGAGGAAATTGAGCAATAAAAAAGCCTGCAACGTCGGTTGCAGGCTTTGATTTATCTTCAAACGGCAAGCTATCAGAGCGTCCGTTTTACTTCGCGTAATTCGAAACTTTCGATGATATCGCCGATTTCGATGTCGTTGTAGTTTTT
>CBIHPQ010000592.1:0-3516 GCA_966211825.1 uncultured Dyadobacter sp.
TGAAAAACCTGAAAGCATGGATGTTGCTCGCGTTGATGGCGGTGGCGACGCCGATTTTTGCGCAGACTACGGCAGAAAAACAGAAGACCGAAGCGAAACTGAAAAAGGACGGTACGCCTGATAAACGTTACAAGGAAAACCAACATCTCAAAAAAGACGGCACGCCCGATAAACGCTATAAAGCGAATAAGGCCGACACGACAAAATCAGTCAAGAAAAAGTAACAAGTCGAGTACATAAGCCCGATTATTTTTTCGGGAAAATTTAGGGTAAGCGCCCGACCGGTTGTCAATATACCGTACAACCCGAGTCGGGCGCTTATTTTTTTACATAAACCAGTCGGTGCAATGAATGCAGCCTTAGCGGATGACCACGTAACGGTTTTGAGCAGGGACAGGGAATCGGAGTTTGAGAAAGTTTTCAAGAAACATTTCAAAGGACTGCACGCCTATGCCTGCACCATTTTGAAGGACGATATCATGGCCGAAGAGATGGTCCAGAATGTGTTTTGCAGGTTGTGGGAGAAAACAGACCATATCGATATCCGCGAATCGGTCAGCGGCTACCTCTACCGGTCGGTGTATCATGAAAGTTTGAATTATCTCAAACACCTGAAAGTGCGGGAAGCGCATCGCGATTTTACGTTGCATCAGGAACAACAAACCGATCACGCTTCGCACGCCCTCGAACTGTCGGAGCTCGAAACGCGCCTCGACATTGCGTTGCGGGAGCTGCCCGAGAAGTGCCGGACGATTTTCCAGATGAGCCGTTTTGAAGAGTTGAAATACCAGGAAATCGCGGAACGCCTTCAACTGCCAGTTAAAACAGTGGAAAACCAGATGGGCAAGGCACTACGGCTTCTGCGGGTCAAACTGGCCGATTTTTTACCGGCTACCTTTTTACTTTTTTTCCTCAGCTGATCAGTCATGAAAACAGAACACAACCCGAACATAGATGAATTGCTGGTGAAATCGATGCTCGATGAAGCCAGCTTTGCAGAGCAGATCGAGATTAAGCAATGGCTGCTCGACGACGATGATAACCAGCGGTATTTCGAACATTTCGAACTCATCTGGAACGAAAGCAAACGCCTCGCCCGCGCGGGCACCGTCGATGAAAATGCCGCCTGGGAACGTTTCAAAGCCCGCACAAAGGCAAATGAACGGCAAACGGAGGTGATACCACTGCACCCGAAGCCGATACTCCGGATACTGCGAATGGTAGCGATGGTGCTCATGACAGCCGGCGTGGGCTGGCTGAGCTACCTCTTCTCGACGCGCAGTTCATCCGATGAAATGCTGACGGTCGCTTCCGGGACGCAAACCCTCACCGATACTTTACCGGATGGCTCCATTGTGACCCTCAACCGGAAATCGAGCATTACCTATCCCCAGGAATTCAGCGGTAAAACGCGCCCGGTACAACTTACAGGCGAGGCATTTTTTGACGTCAAACCTGATAAATCGAAGCCGTTCCTGATCTCCGTGAATGATGTGACAGTGAAAGTGGTCGGTACTTCATTTAATGTGAAGGACAATGCGAAGAAAACGGAGGTAATCGTGGAAACCGGTATTGTGGAAGTGTCGAGGGATACCCAGAGGATCCGCATTGCGCCCCGGGAAGAAGCAACGGTCGTGAAGGCCGGTTCCGGGATACGCAAAAGCATTGCCGGCGACGAATTTCACAATTACTACCGCACCCGCAGGCTGTTTTGCGACGGTACGCCGCTATGGCGACTGGTGGAAATCCTGAACGAGGCCTACGAGGCCGATATCGTAATCGGGAATGAGCGTTTGAGAAATCTGCCCATCAATACCACTTTTAACCAGAACTCACTTGAAAGTATCCTCGGCGTCGTCAGCGAAACCCTTTCACTCAAAGTTGAACACCATGGCGAGCAGATCATTTTGAAATAGCCTTATCTTTCGGAATGAATCAACGTTCTATGTTCCCTGGTTTTTTAAGGCTGGCTGTCCTGGCGATAATGGTCCCTTGCGCGGGTTTTGCGCAGCAGATTTTGAATAAACCGGTTGATATCTCCGTAAAGGGGCAGCCGGTTTCTGCCGTTTTGAAATCCATCAGCGAGCAGGGGAGATTCTATTTTTCCTACAACAGCAACCTGATCACCGGAGACAGCCTGGTTACATTAAATGTTTCCCGGCAGCCCGTGAGGCAGGTACTCGACCAGCTTTTTCAAAACAGATTTCAATACAAGGAAAAAGGCGATTACGTAATTATTCTGCCGGCCGCGAGGGAAAAGTCATTCCATGTCAGCGGCCTTATTCTGGACGATGAAACCGGGAAACCGGTCGATTATGCGAGCGTCTACTCGCGGCAGCTGCTCGTATCGACATTGTCGGAAGATGACGGTGGTTTCAGATTGAGGATCAGGGAAAGGATTTTTCCTATTTATCTGACCGTCAGTAAGGTAGGGTACGGGGATACGACAATGGTCATCAACAATACCGACGAAGCGGGGCGTACGATGCGTATCCAGCCGAAAGCCGTAGACCTCGATCCGCTGATCGTGCGCTACTCCGAAGGCGAAGCCACCTGGCTTGGCCGCCTGTTCCTTTCCCAGCGGCTCCGCGCGCAAAGCAGGAATATCGGTCGGTTCTTCGTGGCATTGCCCTACCAGGCGTCGCTCACGCCCGGGCTCGGTACACACGGGCGCATGAGCGGGCAGGTCGTCAACAAATTTTCATTGAACCTGGCGGGCGGCTACACGGCCGGTGTGAATGGGGTCGAAATCGCGGGTGGTTTTAATATCACAAAGGAAGATGTGCGCTATGTGCAGCTTGCGGGCGCATTCAATGTGGTATCGGGGCATGTAAGAGGGGTCCAGATTGCCGGTTTCAGCAACAATGTGCTCGATTCGTTGAACGGCGTGCAAATCTCCGGTTTCAGCGGCATGGTACGGAAACGTGTTGATGGCGTGCAGGTGAGCGGCTTTTTGAGCAGGGCAGGAGGCGGTATCGCGGGAGCGCAGGTTACCGGTGCCATTGGCCTCATTCGCAACGGCGGGCACGGTGCGCAGATTTCCGGTGGCTACAATCAGGTACGCGGCATTTTTGAAGGAGTACAAATTGCAGGTGCAGCGAACAATGCACGCGATTCGATCCGCGCGACGCAGATCTCCGGCGGGCTTAACATCGCCAGGAATATCCGGGGCGTGCAGCTGGCACCATTCAATTATGCCAAAATAATGAGAGGCGTGCAGGTAGGCATAATCAATATCGCCGATAGCTCTTCCGGTGCGAGTATTGGTTTATTTAATATAGTAAGAAAAAGTACTTCCAATATATCGTTGTATGCAACCGACATCGCGCCCTTGAATGTCGCCTGGAAAATGGGTACCCACAAGTTTTACAGCTTGCTGACGGCAGGTACCGGCATGAATGGGGATAAAAAAATAAGGACCTTTGGTGCCGGTTTCGGGCGGGAATTCTTTCCGTTCAGAAAGACAGGCTTCTTCGTGGAAATATTGAACCAGAACGTGTACCAGGGCGACTGGGA
>CBIHPQ010000593.1:0-3515 GCA_966211825.1 uncultured Dyadobacter sp.
GAGGTTAAACGGCAATGAGGCAATATGCTCTTCGAGCGTGTACTGGAATGTTTCAAAACACATCCCGACGCTGATCGTCGGCCGCTCGGACTTGGAGCTTTTATGAAAATGCTGTTCCACGGCTTCCAGCTTGCGCAGTGGGTCGAGCACGAAGTTGTATAATACCTTTCCCTTCTCGGTTGGTACCATCTTCCGCGGCGACCGGTCGAACAGTTTGTGCCCGGTATAGGCTTCCAGTGAGTTTAAATGCAGGCTTACGCCTGGTTGCGATATAAAAAGCTCCTGGGCCGCCGCCGAGAGCGTCCCCGTTTCATAGATCGCCTTGAAAGTGCGGAGCCATTCCAGATTGAGTACCATATCTATCTATTATTTTTATGATACAAATATACAATTTAAGTTATTTTGATAATGCATTTAAGCGCCGGAAATTTGTAGCATCAAAATTCAAAACAGAACATGAAAAAGATATTTGTCATTAACGGCGGTCAGTATTTTGCACATTCTGGCGGAAAGTTCAACCACACGCTGACAGGATTGGACCAATCCTATTTTACGGAAGAAAACGGCTTTGAGCTGCAAGTAACGGATATTAACCAGCCCTATGACCCGGACGAGGAAGTGAGGAAATTTGTGTGGGCGGACGTGGTCGTGTACCACACGCCGGTATGGTGGTTTTCAATGCCTTATAAATTGAAGGAATACATCGATGTTGTTTTCACTGCCGGCCACCGCAAAGGCATTTACCGCAGCGACGGCCGTAAAACCGATAACCCGGACATCAACTATGGCACCGGCGGAATGCTCCATGGTCGCAAATACATGCTCACCACCACCTGGAATGCACCGGAAACGGCTTTTACATTGCCGGGCGAATTCTTTCGCGAACATTCGGTGGACCAGGGCGTCATGTTCGGTTTTCACAGGATGAATGCATTCACCGGCATGGAGCCGCTGAAAAGCATGCATTTCCACGACCTCGAAAAGAATGCTACGCCGGAGCGTATCGAGGATTACCAGCATCAGTACCTCGCGCATTTGGCGGCAGCTTTCAGCAGCGTGGAAATAGAACTTCAAGCCTGATCAGTCATGGAAAAGAGTAAAACAGCATTGGTAGTAGGGGCCAGCGGCGTAATCGGTAAGAACCTGACCGCTTATCTGCAATCACTGCCCGAATGGAAAGTGATCGGCACATCGAGAAAGCCGCTGCCCGGTAATGTCGGGACCATTGTCGTCGATTTACTGGATGAGCGTGATGTGGTAGCCAAATTTGCAGGCCTTGGGCATGTAACGCATGTTTTTTACACCGCCTATCAGGACAAACCTACCTGGGCCGAGCTGGTGGCACCCAACATGGCGATGTTCCGGAATGTGGTGGAAACGATGGAGAAAGTGGCGCCCGGCCTGGAACACCTCAGCTTTATGCAAGGCTACAAGGTCTATGGTGCGCATCTGGGGCCATTCCGGACACCCGCTCGGGAAGATGATCCGCCGATTATGCTACCGGAATTTATGACCGAGCAGCAGCGGTATATTGCCGCGGCACAGGAAGGGAAACCGTGGAGCTGGTCGGCGATCAGGCCGTCGGTGGTAGGCGGTTTTGCGCCGGGTAATCCGCTCAATCTGGTGTCGCTGATAGCGGTTTATGCCTCCATTTCTAAGGAATTGAATATCCCTTTCCGTTTCCCGGGCAAGCCAGGGGCGTACCATCCGCTCATCGAACTTACGGACGCCGACCTGCTTGCGAAAGCAACCGTGTGGGCTGCTACTTCGCCGGAAGGCGCCAACCAGGCATTCAATATCAACAACGGCGACCTCTTCCGTTGGGAAGAAATGTGGCCAAAGCTAGGACGGTATTTCGGATTGGAAACCGCCCCGCCCGTGCAGCTCCCGCTCGCGGAGGTAATGCGTGACAAGGCGCCCGTGTGGGAAGCGCTTCGTGAGCGTAACGGGTTGCGGTACGGGTATGAAGCATTGTCCGCCTGGCCATTCGGAGATTTCGTCTTTTCCTGGAATTACGATTTTCTCGCGGATGGCTCGAAGGCCAGGCGGCTGGGCTTTCACGAATATGCGGATACCGAACAGATGTTCTACCGCATATTTGATCAGCTCCGTGCTGATAAGGTAATTCCCTAAGCTTCCTGCTCCACGAACTCCGCGAGGCTCTTGCCGATAATGTGGTTCCAGCCAGCGGAAAAGCTCTCCGGTTTGAAATCGGCGTGGTCTTTCGGGAATGTGTGCAAGCCCTTGTGCGTGAGGCGCAGGCGGGTTTTATCGCCTTCCGGGATGAGTTCGAAGCTTACTTCGGAATCACCGGGGTAATCGGCGTAGCGCCAGGAATAGGCAAGTTTCCTATTGGGCTCAGCCTCGGTGACTTTGCAGAGGTGGCGGTACTGCCTGTCCTCGCTGCCGGCAGTAAATTCGAACTCGAAGCCGGGCTCGGCCTTGAATTCGGGGATGTCGAAATACCATTTTTGCATTTGTCCGGCATCGGTCAGGGCCCGCCACACGCGCGCCGGCGGGGCATTCAGGACTCTTTCTAAAACAAAAGGTTCAAAAGCCATCGTTCGGATTGGTTAAAGTCCAGAGATATGTTGATTAAAGTCCGTCAATTGCAGCTTTGTAATGGTTTTCAAGCGCCTTTCCTTTTTGGGACTGCACGCCGTCGTGAAGCTGTACGACAGGTTCCACTTTTTGATCCAAAACGTCTGCCAGCAAATCGAGCATCTGATGCCAGCCGGCCGAGACGCTCGCTGCGTTGGTTTCGGAAACCTGGCTATATGTAAACCGCAGGAGTGTTTGGGAGTCGTCTTTTACAAAAAGCTCCCATAGGGCCAGCTCATCGGGGCCTTCCTCATTCTCCCACACATATTCGAGGAGCTTCTCCGGCTCGATGCGGACAATGCGGCCGTGAGAAAGTGTATCATCGGCGTCGCCAAAATGCATCGTCATCCGGCCGCCGGGTACGGGTTCCAGTTCGGTTTTCATGAACCATACAGCCAATTTTTCAGGATTGATTAAAGCATCCCAGACTTTCGAAACAGGATGTTTGAGCATTCTTTCAAAAACAATGCGATAGCCCAGTTCGTCTTTACTGATCCGACCGTGTTGTTTGATTTGCGTCATAATTTGTTCAGTTGAGCTTTTGTTTAACGTTTTTCATCCGAAGGGTCCTCGTCAAGGAAGCGTTCGAGCGCGTCCAGCTTGTCATTCCAGAATTCCTGATAGGTATTGGCCCATTCTGAAACCTGTTTAAGGCCTTTCAAGTCGACCTGGCAGAAGGTTTCGCGACCACGGGTTTGTACGGTAACCAGTCCGCATTCGGTTAAAATGCGGATATGCTTGGCAACAGCCGGCCTGCTGATCGTGAAATGATCGGCCACGTTGTTCAGGTTAAGCGTCCGCCGGGCGAGCAAATGGATAATCTCTCGCCGCGTAGGGTCCGAAATAGCCTGAAAAACGTCGCGTCGTGCCTGGTTCATAGGAGGTGTATAAAACAAATGGAAACCGTTTGGTTT
>CBIHPQ010000594.1:0-3502 GCA_966211825.1 uncultured Dyadobacter sp.
CGGCACCCGGGTTGCCCTGACCGTACAACAGGCTGAAAAACTTGTTTTTGTGGGTCAGATAATAGCGGTAAGAACCATCCTGCTCGATGCCCTGCCCTACCGTACTGATCGTTCCCTGGCTGAGGTCGCTTGTCGTAAGAAGGTAGTCGGCCACACCCTGCGAGCCGATCGGCGCCGAAGCAACTACGTACCGTGCCTGCGTGCCGGTTCCCGGCTCCGGCGTCGGGTTTGATGTGTCGTCATCGCTGCTGCACGCGCCCAATGCGATGCCCATTCCCACTACGAAAAACCATTTCAAATATGACTTTTTCATTTTCTTATTTTGATTGGATTATTGAATTGTGAAGATTATTTACTGATGAAATAGCGTAATTTGACATAGAAACCGCGACTTGGTTTCTGCAAGCTGAAATTGTCAAAGAGCTTGGCGTCGAGCAGGTTTTTGCATTCCAGCGAGACGTTGTACCGGCCGTCGGCCATGGCATACACGACATTCACATCGTGGCTCAGCTGCTCGGGAATGTCGAGCTTATCGCTGCCGAGACTCGGCCAGTAGAGGTAATAAGCATGTACATAAAGCAGGTTGTAGCCCAGCGTGAGCGTGTTGCCCTTTTTACCTAAATCCTTGAAAAACACGGCCGCATCGGCATTACCGAAAAGAAAAGGCATGTTGGGAATGCGGTCGCGGTAGAGCGGGCTTTCGGTCGTGTATCCTTCTTCGAAACGCGTGTTGTTGCGCAGGTTCTGGTAGGTGAGATTCACACCGGCCGTCAGCAGCTGGCGGTAGGAGTAGCGTACTTCCCCGTCGATACCGAAGTTGGTCACGTCGGCAAGGTTGTCCATCACCTGCTTCGTCTGGTTGGCATTCAAACGGGGACGGATAAAGCCCTGAGCGTCGCGGTAAAGCACATTCGCATCCACACTGAAACGGTGCGCGCGGTTGATAGCGCCATTGTAGCTGAAACCTAGGTTATAGTTGTAGCTGGTCTCAGGATCGAGTTCGATATTCCCTTCGAGGTTGAGCAGGTCACCAAAGAGCTCATCTGTTTCAGGAAGTCGGTAACTTTTTTCAAATGAGCCTTTTAACTGAAAATTCCTGAAAAGAAAATAGGTGGACGCGATCCCGTAGCCCAGCTTTTCAAACTTGTTTTTCTGGACCATGAATGCTTCGTCGCCCCAGTTGCCCGTCGGGTTGTAGGAGACCGAAAACTTGTTGTTCTGCGAAAAATGTTTGAGGAACAATGAGGTATTCCACCGCTCGCTGTAATCGAATTTATACCCTAGCCCGAGCACGTTCTTGCGGTTCACGCGCGGCTGCTCGTACTTCGCCGACTCGGGGAAAAGCTCGTCCTCGCCCTTGCGGTTGAACGTGTTCATAACATTGTTGATCGTCACCGAATGCTTCGGGTCTATCTGGTAAGTCACATTCGCCGTCGCCAGCCCGTTGTTGTTCCGGAATTTGTACAGCGAGCGTTCACGTTCGCTCCCTTTTCCTTCGTATTGCTTGAACTGCTGGAACCAGTTGTAGCGGCGATAAACGGTATCCACATTCTGCTCCTGCCCGAGGTTATAGTTGGCCGAGATATTGACATTCAACCCTTTGACAAACAGATCTTTCTTTTGGTATTTCAAACTCGGCATCACAATATTGCCTTTGCGGTGCCATTGCCCGAACACGCTTACCATCCGTGCGCCGGTCTGGATCTCCGCTTTGTTTTTACCCAAAGTAACCCCTATCAAAAGGCGGTCTGCGAACTTCTTGCCGACCACACCTACATTCGCGATGACGGTCTCATTGTGATAAGTATCATGAAACCTCCTAAGGCGCTGGTTGCGGAAATACTCGCCCGTGTTCACATCCGCCACGTCGACGTTGATCCAGTAGTTATTGTCCGAATAATTCTGAAATGCATTCAGCTGGGCCGTGAAGCCATTTTTCGCCGTGTAACCCGCATTGATCGCCGTGCGGTGGGTATTAAACGATCCGTAAGAATAGGAAGCGTCGAGGTAGCTGTTCTGGCGGGTGTTGGTGACGATATTCACCGCGCCGCCCAATGCATCGGAGCCCAGCCAGATGGGCACCACACCTTTGTACACTTCCACGCGCTCGGCGAGGTTGATGGGAATGTTGTTAAGCTGGAATGATGATCCGAAGTTATCCATCGGAACGCCATCCAGGAAGAACTTCACCTGTCGGCCGGTGAAGCCGTTGAGCGAGAAGTTCATATTGGACCCCACGCCCCCGCTCTCCCGTACGCGCACCCCCGACACGCGGTCGAGTGCATGTGAAAGGTCGAGGGTTGAGTTTTGCAGTTTCCTGGCATCAATGGCCGTCACATTATAGGCCTGCCGGTTGATCTCCTTCGTTTCCGTCCGGCCCAGTACCGAAACCGATTCCAGTTCGCGGGTTTCCGAAACAAGTTTAAAATTGAGCCTGGGATGCTCTCCCGCCTTCAGGGTAATGTCTTTGGCCAGCGTTTGATACCCCATGAACGAGATCAGCAGCTGGTAGGCACCGGGGCGCACATGCTCGATCGTATACTTGCCTTCGGGATTCGTAAATGTGCCGTGGGAGGTCCCTTTGAGGCTCACAGATGCCCCGGGAAGCGTCTCGCCCTCCTCCGACCTGACGTGCCCGGTGAGGATAATATCCGTCTGCTGGGCAAAGGCGACGAACGACAAGGCACAAAGGAGCCCTGTATGCAGAATTTTGCTAATTTGCATTGCTTTAAATGTTCAAGCGTTTATAAGTAATGCGCTCCGGCGCAGCAAACCGGGTGGGTACCAGCCATCCGGTTTTTTACTTCAAATTGATGTCTTTGGGGAATATCGGATAGTGATTAATTCATATGCATTGATTTTTGAGGGTTTTGCAACATTTCAGTTGTATAGTAGCGTAAAGGCGACCGAACCGCACTGTACTTTTCGAACAAACTGTTGGTCTATTCTATTAGTAAGTAGACTCATTCTAAATAATGCCACAAAAGTAGCCGCCTGGCGACAGTTCTGCTTATACAATCTGCCGGTTTAGCTGGACAATCTGAACATTACAGGTATTGCGTCGGGAGCCGGCCCCGGGAAATCAACATGCAAAGAGGAAACCGGCCTTATCATACAATGGTTATCGGCAAACCGGCCTCGCCGAGGCCGCCTGTTCGTAGCATCAACGATTACCGCAAACAATACGGCTCCGGCGGCGCCTCCTTGCAGGTTTGCCGGAGGCGCCGCCGGAGCCGTTCGCTCATCATCAATGCATCTTTGCTACAAACAGGAGGCTCCTCCGGTGCTCGCGCTTAATATTTCAAACTCTTCAGATACGCAATGGACTGCGGAACCTGTTTCGCGTAGCTCGGGCTTTCGTCTTCGATGTAATAATGCTTCACACCCGCTTTTCTGGCGGCTTTCAAAACTGCCGGAATGTCGATTTGACCCGTTCCTAATGCCACGTCGTTTTCTACGGGCGTCCCTCCCGACAAGTTACCTGTGATGCCTTTTTTCAAAT
>CBIHPQ010000595.1:0-3501 GCA_966211825.1 uncultured Dyadobacter sp.
AAGCCGCCATGGGACTCGCCATCTTCATTTCATTGATCATCTTCGCCTGTTATGGCGCGAAAGCATACCGGAGAAACCCGGAACGCCCTGATTGGAACAAAGCGATCGTAGCCACTCTTTTCTGGCCATTGTCGTTGCTGATGAAGCGTTATCGCTAAGGCTGCGCCCTGGTAGCCATTTAAAGCGCTTTTTCCATATAAATGGCGTCGGCATGCGGGTTGGGATAATAGGCTGGGATCACTTCAAAGCCGAACGATTCATACAATCTCCGCGCGCCGGTCATGCTGGCCAGCGTATCGAGCCGTATTTTTTGATAACCCAAATCCCGGGCAGCTGAAACAGACCTTTCGAGCAGCAACCGGCCTAGCTGCTGACCGCGAAATGCGGGCTGCACATACATCCGCTTTAACTCGGCAATACCCTCCCCTTTGCTCCGCACGCCGGCGCACGCAACAGCACGCTCTCCCGCATACGCAAGCACGAGCGCTCCCGAAGGCAACCCATATTGCTCCCGCACCGCTTCCAGCTCACTGGTAAAGCCCTGAAAACCGAGGTCAATGGGCAGCGAACCCGCATATTCCCGGAACAGGGCCTTACCATCTTCGAAATGTGTATCAGTACTTGCGATGATCAATTGTGTGGTTTCAGTCATTTTGTGGTCAGTTTGCTAATCCGCCGAAAGTAAAATGTTTTTGCCAAATAAACCCATTGCGATGATCGATAGGGAAAAGGGATGTTGTAGGTTTTATTTCAAAAATTTTACACATTCTCCCGCCATTTGCGTATCCTATATTTGAACTGCAATCGTTTATGGAAAAAGGTATAGTTGAGTGAACATCAGCCCATCTCAAACATTAGGAAACTCATGCAGCAAAGAATACCTGACCCGCTTCTCCGAAACTACATTGCCCTCGCCCTGCTGGCCACGGTACTGAATCCTGCCGCTGTGGCATCGCCCGTATATGCGACCTCCGACAGCCTGGACATCCGCCCCGCTTTTCTGCAAACCACCCGCATCCTGGGAAAGGTCATCGACGAATCGTCACGGCCCGTAGCCAATGCCGCCGTGCTGATCGCCGGGTCGGAGCGTGGGACGATTACCAACATCTCAGGCAGTTTTGAAATAGCCGATGCGCCCGTGAATGGCACACTGGTCATAAAACACGCTGATTTCGAACCGCGCCAGGTTCCCATTACGAAATCGCCGGCCGAATATGTGATCGCTTTGAAAGCCCGTCCGCAAACTGCGGCCATGCGGTCGAAAGTACAGCCGAGGGCCGCGAAAAAGGATACAGACCTGACCTATGCGAATGAAAGCGGCTCATTCATGCGCCTCGACCGCTGGCCTTATTTCCGCGGGTTAACCAAATTTCTTGCCCATAACCTAAAATACCCGGAAGATGCGCTGAAAGCAGGCATTCAGGGATCGGTGCAGGTGTCTTTTCTGATAGACGAAGACGGCAATGCCAGCAGCGGACGGATCGTGAAGAGCCCTGGCATCGAACTCGATGAGGAAGCACTCCGGCTGGTGAATTTGATGCCCAAATGGACGCCCGCTCAAAAGGACGGCAAATCCGTCGCAGTCTGGTATACGATCAGTATCCAGTTTGATCCCGAGCTCTACAAGCTGCCGTTGAAGGTGCGGGAAGAAATACCGCGGCTTTTTGGCAGAAAAATGAAGCTGGACCCGGTCAAAACCCCATTGCCTGTGAAGGCCGAATTCAGGAGACTTTTCCATTCCAATGCCGTAGACCTGTCGGCACATGAGCCACCGCAGACCAGCCTGCGCACGTACGAACCGGGAAATTTGCCGCCCACTTACATTCCCCCGAAATTCAATTTTAGAATAGGCCAATGATTAATGCGCCGGAAGCAGTTATTTTTTATAAGTTACCTTCATATATTTATAAGAAACATTTGTTTGCAGAATGCCGTTGTTCAACCTAAGCAGCGATTGAATGAAAACTTTTACAGCTACCGTCCTTCTATCGACCGTCCTCTGCTTTTCTGCATACGCCCAACGGTCGGATCATGCTGGTTTGAAGCAGGCCAGAACGACGTCGTTGCGCAGCCGGGTGGCGATCCGCGTGCTCGACAAGTTTACATTAAAGCCCATCAAAGCCACCATTATGCTGGTCGGCAATCATCCCGGCAGCCTGATCGTGCCGCGGTTTGAGAACGGGATCTACCAGTTTAAAATGTCGGCCCGCGACACCAGCGTCATCTCCATCCACGCTGCGGGCTATAAAATGCTTTCGGAAACCGTAGCAGCCAGCAGCCTGCGCACAACAAAGATTTTTTATTTAACACCGGTAGAAAACACCCCGGCGGGCACAGAAACAGCATTTAACCAAAATACACCCCTTCTGAAAGAGGAGATTGAGGCTGTCCTGCATTTCCCGCAAAGCGAGGCCGACATATTGCCGGAAAGCGGTTATGAGCTGGAAATACTGGCCGATTACCTCGTGCGCAATAGCTCGTCCCGGATCGAGCTCTTCGGGCATACCGACGATGTGGGTGATCCGTTGAAAAACCTGCTGCTTTCCTTCGACCGTGTGGATGAGGTCAAAAAGTACCTGTTATCGAGGCATATAGAGATCGCCCGCATTCGTGGAAAAGGCTTTGGCAGCGATCTGCCGGTAGCGCCGAACGATTGCGAAGCGAACCGCAGGCTCAACCGGCGCGTCGAAATACGCATTGTCCCTTAGAATTTCATTTTCAAATTAACTTCCCAAAAAATCCATTGAAAGGTGGAAAAATGAGCACTTTTGTGATGCATATTTGTTGTTTAGGGCAAAAGAACCCCCAGACGGCGAAATTTACCAGTATTAAAATCGTATATGAAACAAGTAAAAGCCTCCATTTCAGGCATAGAAGGATATGTACCCGACTACATTCTTACAAACGCCGAATTGGAGACACTCGTTGATACCAGCGACGAATGGATCGTTAGCAGGACGGGCATCAAGGAACGCCGGATCCTGAAAGAACCCGGACTCGGAAGCTCGCACATGGGTGCCAGGGCCGTGAAGGGCCTGCTCGAAAAAACCAATACCGATCCCGCTGAAATAGACCTCCTCATTTGCGCAACCATTACCCCCGACTTTGTTTTCCCTAGTACCGCCAACCTCATCTGCGACCAGCTGGGCATCCGCAACATCGGCAGCTTCGACGTGAATGCGGCCTGCTCGGGCTTCGTTTACGGCCTCGAACTCGGTGCGCAGTTTATCGAAACCGGCAAATACAAAAAAGTGGTAGTGGTAGGCACCGATAAAATGTCGGCCGTGATGGATTATACCGACCGCCGCACGTGTATCCTCTTCGGCGATGGTGCCGGGGCTGTTTTGCTGGAACCCAATACCGAAGGCTACGGCGTGATCGACACGCTGATCCGCTCGGACGGAGAAGGTTACGACCGCCTCGTGCAAAGGGGCGGAGGAAGCCGCTTCCCCGCAAGCCACGAAACGGTGGATGCGCGCCTGCATTTCCTGCACCAGGACG
>CBIHPQ010000596.1:0-3485 GCA_966211825.1 uncultured Dyadobacter sp.
GCTGAAGCCTCTCGGCTATCGCAGCTATCACTCGGGCAAATGGCACCTCGATGGTTACGACACGCTCGCTACACCCATTCACCGCGGGTTCGATGAGTTTTCGGGCTGGCTGGTCAGCTATACCGACACTTATTCCAATGGATACTGGCCGAAAAAGCGGTATGTGAATGGTCAGCTGAAACCGGTTGCCGCTAACCAGAACGGCAAAAAAGGATATTATACCGATGACCAGACTACCGACGAGAGCATTGCGTTCCTGTCGAGGCAGAAGAATGCGAAAAAGCCATTCCTGCTGATGGTGAATTTTAATAGTCCGCATTCACCGTTGGATGCCGTGGATAGCACCATTTACCAAAACAAAGACTGGCCGGAGGACATGAAGATCTACGGCGCGATGGTACATCACCTCGATAAAAATGTCGGGAAAATCAAAAAGTACTTGATTGAAAGTGGTTTGTCCCAAAATACAATCGTCTTCTTCTGCTCCGACAATGGCCCGCGCTCGGAAGGAACTGCCCAGCAGACAGCGGTGGCGGAATTTTTCGATTCGAATGGTCAGTTGCGTGGGTATAAGCGAGATATGTACGAAGGCGGGATCCGCGTTCCGATGATCGTATGGGCGCCCGGGACGGCCAAACCGGGTACTGTTAGCAGACAACCGGCCTATTTCGCCGATCTGATGCCGACTTTTGCCGACATTGCGAAATCGAAGGTTAAATATGTTACCGATGGCGCCAGCGTGCTTCCGGCTATTCAAGGAAATGCCGCATCGGAGCCCCGCTTTTTGTATTGGGAGTTTTTCGAAAAAGGATTTGAACAGGCTGTTCGTTATGGCAAATGGAAGGCAGTAAAAGCCGGCGGGAAGCTGGAACTTTATGATCTGGACAAAGATATCAGCGAAACACACGACGTAGCTGCCGGAAATCCGGCCATTGTAGCGCAGATTGAAAACTATTTGAAAACCAGCAGGACAGAATCGCCATTCTGGCCGATTGAGGGCAAATGATGGAAATATCAATCAAAAAACTAAACAGGGCAGCGCTGGGCGTTGCGCTGCTTTTTTGCTTACAGGCGCACGCCCAGCCTGCGCTCGAACGGGAAGGTAGACTGCTGTTTTCGGAGGAATTTTCGGGAAAACTGGATGAAAAACGGTGGCGGGCTGAAATTGATCCGGTTGGTCAATCGGAAGTGCGTACCGAAAACGGTCGGCTCATCCTGAATACCGCCGGGGGCGTCACGGTTTGGTTTGAAACCAGGCTCAGCGGCAATATCCGCATAGCGTATGACTGGACGGTGCTGGTCGATTCCGGCCGCAACGACCGGCTTTCCGACCTGAACCAGTTCTGGATGGCGACCGATCCGCGGAATGCGAACCTGTTTGCTCCGAATTCCCGAAACGGGAAATTCGAAAATTACGATTCCCTTTCACTGTATTACGTGGGTTTCGGCGGCAATACCAATTCGACCACACGCTTCCGCAAATACCATGGCAATGGGCAGAAGCCACTATTGAAGGAATACCTCGATGCGGCGCATTTGCTCAAACCCAATCATACCTACCATATTGAAATCACGGTCATAAGCGGCCGGACGCGCTTTTCGGCCGATGGTGAAACACTTTTTGACTGGACGGACCCGCAGCCATTAACCGGCGGCTGGTTTGGCTTCCGGTCAACGGCGGCGAGGCACGCGATCGATCATTTTCGCGTTTGGCAGCTGCCATGATCTGGCACAAACACCTTTCTCCTTCCCACGCCTGTTCGCAGGCGTTATCAGTTTTCTACGATGTCCTGTAACGCTAGAAACAGGTTCATCGGGTTCTCCGCGATGCGGTTGCAGAGGTACAGATACCATTCTTTGCCATACACGATGTAAATCCTCGCCGGGTGGCCGGATCGCAGAAGGTCCGTCAACTGGCCCGTCGCGATGCCCAGCAGGCTTTCGAACTCGTATAAATGCACGGGCACCTTGTGTTGCGTAATCAGTTTGAGCGCCTCTTGCTGGACGAGCGCATCATGGGTAGCTATCGAGCACTTGTGTTGGTTGGCCAAAAGCGAATCCAGGTAACCGAGATACGTCTGGGTCAGCACTTCCCCGCGCGGGATGGATAGCCCGGGCCCGGTCTGGAATGCGCCCTTTACCAGCCTGATGCAGTTCGGTTTTTGAGCTACCCGGTTGAAATCCTCTTTCGTGCGGTACAAATAGGCTTGCAGGGTAATGCCTAGGTTTTCGTACCGGTCGGCGGCGGCAAGGTACATGTCCAGCACCGCATCGGTTTTGGCCGTGTCCTCCGCGCTGATCATCACCTGAATGCCCGATTCCTTCGCCTTGCGGCAGATCTGATCCAGGTTGTGCTGACAAAGGTCGCGGGAAAGCGTCAGGCCGATGTGGGATAAATCCAGCGAGACACTTGATTTGAGATCGTGCAAGGCAATCTGATCGCAGACCGTCAGGAATTCGCTGGTCGCAAGGGCGGCTTCATGCTCATTCAGGACATTTTCACCCATGAATTCAATGGACGCGGCGAGCCCCTGCCGGTTATATTGCGAAGCGCGCGCCACGGCCCGGTCCAGGGTTTCTCCGGCCACATACCTGCCGGCCGCTTTGCTGAACAGGTGGTAGAGCTGGTGGTTGTCCAGAATGTACTGCTTGGCCTGGTCGTTAACAGCCGCTTTGCGCAGCGCAGCCGATCCGATCGCTATCAGGTTTTGAATGTCTTCCAAAGTGAAATTTGCAGGTTAATTACGAGTATCTGTTTCTCAGAAAAACAAAGTAACCCCTTTCTCGGCTGACGCTGGTGTGAATTCAACACCGGTTACTAAAAACAACGGGAAAGTAGGCGGCTTGATCGGATAGGTCAAAAAAAGTTAATGAACAGTTTGGTTTTCGCAATATTCATACCTTACTTTGTCTATCAAATTAATAGAGTAATTCCTCAGATTTATTACCACCAGTAAATCCGGCATATTTACGGCTTGTCATGTCATGAAAGCATTTTCTTTCATCGAATGGCTGCGTATGCGCGAAGGCCGAGACCAATACGGTACCTCGCTGTTCCGGGTGCAATGCGCAAACTGTTATGCCGCCGGTTTCGGAGAAGCGTATATATTCTATCGTTTGCAAATTTTGCAGCCTTATCAAATAATATGAGAATCTATTATGTATTGCTTTGCCTGATCTCGTTTTCCACCTTCGCGCAGCGCGACCGGCAGGGACAAACGCAGAGCAGCGGCCACGCGCACCATGTCGACGAAAACGAATTTGCCCACAACCATCTGGACCATATTCAGGCCTACCGGAAGGAGACGGCCTATGTTCATAACCTTCCGCCGGCCCAGTTCCTGGAAGGTATCGGCACCTCCACATTAAAAATTACTACAAAATCCGCCCGGGCGCAGCAGTATTTTGCACAGGGTGTCGCGCTGCTGCACGATTTCTGGGATTTTGAGGCCTACCGCTCATTCAAAGAGGCGATCCGGCTCGAT
>CBIHPQ010000597.1:0-3480 GCA_966211825.1 uncultured Dyadobacter sp.
CGGGCGTATCCCGGTTTATAGCGGAAACGAAGAAGGAAATGAAAGGCGACACACCGATCGAACTGATCAATCCGGAGTACCCCAATACCCTGGATTTACGCAAATTCTGGAAATCGAAATAGATTTTCAGTATAACCCTGATTTTGAATATGCTTACCGAGGCTTCCGTGAACCTGTTACAATCCTATCAAGCCGGCCTTACTTCCTACGACGAGGTGCTGGACACAAGCGGAAAATTGAAGCCCCACTGGCAGGCGATTTTTGCCACATTGGAAAAACTCGGCGCCAAGGAGCTCAAAAACAGGAACAAGGAAATTATCAGCAAGCTCCGCGAGAATGGCGTTACTTATAATGTATACGGCAGTCCCGACGGCATGAACCGCCCCTGGCAGCTCGACCCGATCCCGTTCCTGATCGAACATCGCGAATGGGACCAGATCTCGAAGGGTTTGCAACAGCGGGCGGTGCTGCTCGATCTTACTTTGAAAGATTTGTATGGGCCGCGAAACCTCGTACGGGACGCCGTTATTCCGGCTGAATTGGTTTTTGAAAACACCGGCTTTTTACGCGCTTGCAATGATATCAAAGTCCCGGGCGCGCGGCAACTGACGCTGTTCGCCGCTGATATGGCTCGCGGGCCCGACGGGCAAATGTGGGTGCTCGATAACCGCACGCAGGCTCCGTCCGGCTCGGGCTACACGCTCGAAAACCGCATTGTGATGAGCAAGCTACTGCCCGAGCTGGCCGACGGCATGTACGTAAGCAAGCTCTCGCCCTTTTTTAACAGCATTCAAAACACGGTACTCAGGCTCTCGGACAAAACCCGCGACGCTCCGAATATCGTGTACCTCACCCCCGGGCCGGGCAATGAGGCCTATTTCGAACATGCCTACCTGGCTTCGTACCTGGGGTATACGCTTGCGCAGGGCGACGACCTGCTCGTACGCAATGGCAGCGTGTGGCTGAAATCCATCGACGGGCTGCAAAAAGTGGACGTGATCGTCCGCCGGGTCGACGACGACTGGTGCGATCCGCTGGAACTCCGTGAGGATTCCCGCCTGGGTGTTCCCGGGCTATTGCAGGCGATCCGCCTCGGTAATGTGCAGGTGATGAACCCACCGGGGTCGGGAGTGCTGGAAAATCATGCGTTTCTGGCATTTATGGAGAATATATCCCAATACTTTCTGGGTGAAAAGCTGCTGATGCCGAATGTCGCTACCTGGTGGTGCGGGCATCAGAAAGAATTGAGCTACGTACTGGATAATATCGATGAACTGATCATCAAGAAGGCGAACCGTAAGTCGAAATTCAGCTCTGTTTACGGGCGGACGCTTTCAAATGCCCAAAAGGCGGAATTAATAGCGATGATCTCCCAGCGGCCGCACGACTACATCGCCCAGCAGGAGGTAAGTCTTTCAACGACCCCGTCATTGATCGACGGTGTGATCGAGCCGCGGTATGCGGCATTGCGGGCATTTATGGTGGCGGATGAAAACGGCTACCACGTTATGCAGGGCGGCCTGACGCGTAGCTCGGCAGTGAAAGACCGGTTTGTGATCTCCAATCAGCAAGGGGGTTTTTCGAAAGACACCTGGATCGTGTCCGACAAATTCGACGAGCCGCAGGAAAGGATTGTGCTGAACACCCCGGTGGCGGTTAACAAGCATGTTTCATTGCCCAGCCGGAGCGCCGAGAACCTTTTCTGGGTAGGGCGCTACTGTGAGCGGGCGATGGCGGTGATCAAGTTTATGACGATCACGATCAACGTCCTTAACCTCGACCGCAATTTCGGAGGGTCGGCGAAGCAGGAGCATATCAAGGTACTTTTGCAATCGCTTACACACGTTTCTTCCACATATCCAGGTTTTCTGGATGGGGATGACAAGCTGAATGATCCTTACCAGGAAATTATCGCATTGATTTCCGACAATTGCCGGCCGGGGACGGTGGCTTCGAATATCGGCTCGTTCCTGAATGCAGTAGGCGCCGTGCGGAACCAGTGGGAGCTGGAAATATGGCGGATCGTAGACCTGATCGACAATGGTTACCACGAGATTCGCAATGCATCGCACATGAACAGTACCAACATCCAGCGGACGCTCGACGGGCTGTTTAACAACATGTTCACCTTCCTGGGGGTGATTGCCGAAAGTATGCCGCGGGATAACAGCTATCTGCTGCTTGAAACGGGCAAGCTGATCGAAAGGATCTTGTCGAGGATAAGTGTCATACAGTCGAATTTCGGCGCAGGGCGCACGGCTACGGTGGAGAATGAGCTGATCGAGGCGACTTTGATCAATCATCATATGCTGGTGAATTACCGGCAAATCTACAAATCGCATCTGAGCGTGGAGACGATGCTGGATATGATTTTGCTTGAAACGCGATTGCCGTATTCACTGGCTTATATGCTCGATGAACTGGGCAAAAACCTGGCCGAACTCCCTGCTACAACCCGTGGGGAAAGGCTGAATGAAGCAGAAAAACTCGCGTTGAAGGCGTCGACACTGATCAAACTTGCGAACATCCAGGATTTAAGCAAATGCAATGCCTATGACGAGCGGGAAGAGCTTTTCGGCCTGCTCGGAGAGGTGGCGGGGCTGGTGGGTTCGGTATCGATTTACCTGACTAACCAGTATTTCAGTCACACATTGATACACCACTCTTTTGAACCGATGGACTACGATACGGATGAAGTATAGGCTGATCCATAAAACCGAATACAAATACGCCGAGGCCGTGAACAATTATCACAGCCTCGTGTGCCTCACGCCGCGTACGCTACCCGACCAGCTTTGCCAGGATTTTACGGTTAAAGTGACCCCTGAACCAGCCCAGATCAGCGAGCGCGTCGATTTTTATGGAAATACAACCCATTACTTTTCCCTGCACTCGCCCCACACGACGCTGACGGTACTCACGACTGCGATCGTCGAACGTTTGAAGGAACGTACGGGCTCGCTGTTCATTCCGTCGTCGGTAACGAGCGGGGAGGCCCGGCAACGGCTTACGGGCGACCGCGCGATGAAGATTTCCGTTTTGGAATACACATTACCCAGCCCGCTGGTGAAATGGGATGCGGAGATCAGGGAATTTGCCGGGGATTGTTTCGATGATCATGTGCCTTTGTACGAATGCATTGCGAAACTTTGCCGGAAGATTTACACGGAATTCAGGTTCGTACCCGATTTTACGACCGTGAATACGCCCATTAAGGAAGTATTGGCTGCCAGGAAAGGTGTTTGTCAGGATTTTTCACATTTGGCCATTGCCTGCATCCGCAGCTTTGGGTTCGCGGCGCGCTATGTGAGCGGGTATCTGGAAACCCTTCCGCCGCCGGGGAAACTCAAGTTGCAAGGTTCGGACGCGTCGCATGCCTGGATCTCGGTTTTTATACCCGATTACGGCTGGTGTGATTTCGATCCGACGAACAACATCGTGCCCGGAGAGCGCCATATTGTAACCGCCTGGGGCCGTGAT
>CBIHPQ010000598.1:0-3460 GCA_966211825.1 uncultured Dyadobacter sp.
CGGCAACTTTATTCATTACGATACGGAGCAAAAAACCCTCAAAAACCTCGGTCCCATTTCTCACAAAGGGGAAGCAGGCACGCCGGGTTTGGATTTTCGGTCGCTTTGTCGCTCGCTGTTTGTGGATGCGGAGTTAGGCGATGTTTATTTCTCGGTGGCTGACGGTGATATTTTTACTTACAACCCTGAAACCCAAATTCTGCACAAACTCGAAAACGTAGACCTGCGCCTGGATTACTTCGGCAAATACGACCCGACGCGCCCTGGCAGCATGTGCTACAACTGGCGGAAAATCTTCTGGCACCCCAAAGAACAGGTGGCTTATGGCGTGCACGGCAATTCGGGTTACCTTTTCAGGTTTGATCCCCGGGCCGAGAAAATCGAGCTTATCGAGCGCATTACTTCGGAGCCTTCCCGGAAAAGCGGCATGTTCGATCAGTTCAGTTATGGTTATCTTGGCTTTCAACTCGGGCCGGATGGCGAAACGATCTATTACCTGACCGGCGGACCGATTTATGAGAATGGCAAGCGATTAAAAGGAGCCGACACCATCGCCAAAGGCGCGGCGAAAGGACTGGAAAACCTCCATTTGATTACCTACCATTTACCTACCGATACCTATAAAGACCATGGGGCGATTTTCTACGAAGACGGTGAGCGCCCGACTTACGTCAATTCCATTGCGGTAGGCGCCGACGGAGCTGTTTACACCCTCGCCCGCTTCGAGCATGAGGGAAAAACGATCCAGGACCTCATCAAGATTCCGAACCCATTTTAATACTAAACCAGACATTAACTTTTTTCTTAATGGAAACTTCAAATCAAAATAACCAACCTGGCGACCATAGTGGAAACGACCGTAGTGGTAGCGACCGCCGTGATTTTCTCAAAAAATCGTTGGCCGGAAGCGCATTGCTGACTTTGGGAGGCGTATTGCCCGGTTTTAGTCCGAAAAGTTATGCCAAAATCATCGGCGCGAACGAAAAGGTACGCGTAGGTATGATGGGCGTGAACAGCCGCGGGCTGGCGCTGGCGACGAACTATGCATTGCAACCGAATTGCGAAGTAATATCTATTTCGGATGTCGATACCCGTGCCGCCGAGAAATGCATCGGCATCGTGACCGATACCCAAAAATCAAAACCCGCTAACACCCCCGACTTCCGCAAGGCGCTCGAAAACAAGGACCTGGACGCGCTGGTCGTAGCCGCGCCCGATCACTGGCATGCCCCGGCCGCCATTCTGGCTTCCAAAGCCGGCAAGCACGTGTACCTGGAAAAACCATGCAGCCATAATCCGCACGAAGGCGAGTTGCTGGTGGCGGTGGCCAAAAAATATAAGAATGTAATCCAGATGGGCAACCAACGCCGTTCGTGGCCGAATGTGGCTGCCGGTATCAAGGAAGTGCATGACGGCGCCATTGGTCGGCCTTACTTTGCGAAGGGCTGGTATACCAATAACCGGGCGTCCATCGGCATCGGCAAAGAAACGGCTGTGCCCTCCTGGCTCGATTACGAACTGTGGCAGGGCCCCGCACCGCGCCGTGCATTCAAGGATAATCTCGTGCATTACAACTGGCACTGGTTCTGGAACTGGGGTACCGGCGAGGCGCTCAACAACGGCACCCACATGCTCGACCTCATGCGCTGGGGCCTGCAAGTCGATTTCCCGACCCGCGTAACATCCTCGGGAGGCCGTTTCCGGTACAAAGATGATTGGGAAACGCCCGATACGCAGGTCATCAACCTCGAATTTGCAAACAATACCGCCATGACCTGGGAAGGGCGTAGCTGCAATGGACGGACGATAGAAGGCAGCAGCGTGGGAGTTGTTTTTTATGGTGAAAAAGGCTCGCTGCAAATCGGTGAAGGCAATAACTATAAGATTTACGACCTCGATAACAAGCTGGTAAAAGAGGTTAAGAACGACCTGGTCATCGATCCGCGCAATAAAATGAACCCGTCGCAGAGCCTCGATGCATTTCACATCCAGAATTTCTTTGATGGTATCAAGAAAGGCGCGCCGCTGGCGGCTGAGATCGTGGGCGGGCACCAGAGTACATTGCTGGCGCAGTTGGGTAATATCGCCATCCGGTCTGGTGAGACGCTGAATATCGATCCGACGAACGGGCATATTAAAGGGAGTAAAGCGGCGGAGAAATTCTGGAAACGCGAGTATCAAAAAGGCTGGGAACCGACGGTTTAGTAGCGTCAGCGCGTCAGCGCCAGGCCAGTCCCGGTCCCAGGGGTTGAAACCCCTGGATACAATATCAACGGCCTTTTATTTTTAACCAGGGGTTTCAACCCCTGGTCCTAGCCAAACCCTGAAAGCTCAATGAAAAGCGAAGCCATTGCCATCAAAGTACAAGACCTGACGAAGCGGGAAACGATGATCTCGATCTTCCTGATCGGGCTGATGTTCTTTATTTTCGGTTTTGTGTCGTGGGTCAACTCCATTTTGATCCCCTATTTCAAAATCGCCTGTGAACTCACCAGCTTTCAGGCTTACCTCGTCGCATTTGCATTTTACATTGCCTATTTCGTGATGTCGGTGCCTTCGTCGTACCTTTTAAAAGCGGTCGGTTTTAAAAAAGGGATGATGATCGGGTTCTGGGCGATGGCTTTGGGGGCGTTTATTTTCGTGCCGGCTGCTTTGTCGCGTACCTATGAGATCTTCCTCGCCGGCCTTTTCACGATCGGCATCGGGCTTGCGATCCTGCAAACGGCTGCTAATCCATACATTACCATTCTCGGTGCCAAGGAACGTGCTGCCCAGCGGATCAGCATTATGGGTATTTGTAACAAAGCTGCCGGGATCCTGTCCCCAATTGTATTTGCAGCGGTGATCCTGAAACCTACCGACACGGACCTCTTCGCCCAGCTAAGCTCCATGACGGACGTGGAACGCAGCGCCGCCCTGGACGAACTGATCAGGCGGGTGATCAACCCGTACATTGGCCTTGGAATCTTTCTGTTCACATTGGGCATCCTCGTTTTCAAATCGCCCCTACCCGAAATCGACACAGAGCATGAAAGCCAGGAAATAGCCTCTGCCAATGCAGGCAAGAAAAGCATTTTCGACTTCCCGCACCTGATCCTGGGCGCGCTGGCGATATTCCTGCACGTAGGCACGCAGGTGATCGCGATCGATACTATTATTGGTTATGCCAATTCGATGGGCATTGATTTGCTCGAAGCCAAAGTATTCCCCTCCTACACGCTCTTCTGCACCATTTGCGGGTATCTGATCGGGATTACGGTTATTCCAAAATTCATCAGTCAGGTGAATGCGCTGCGGATCTGCACGCTGCTCGGGACGATTTTCACCTTGCTTATCATCTTCACGCATGGGCAAGTCACCTTCCTGGGCCACACCACCGACATTTCCATCTGGTTCGTCGTGCTGCTCGGATTGGCCAACTCGCTTGTATGGGCAGGCATCTGGCCGCTTGCGCTCGATG
>CBIHPQ010000599.1:0-3447 GCA_966211825.1 uncultured Dyadobacter sp.
AACACCAAGCCCTTTGCCCTTCTTGCCCGATTTGGTGGTGATCAGGATCACACCGTTACCCGCGCGCGAGCCATACAACGCCGCCGCGCTCGGGCCTTTCAGTACCGACATCGTTTCGATATCGTCGGGGTTAATGTCCGAGATCGCATTACCGTAATCGACCTTGTTACCGCTTCCTTTTTCACTCACGTTAGCAAGGCTGTTGGCCAGCGGTACGCCGTCGACTACAAACAACGGCTGGTTGTTTTTCAGGGAGGCCGCACCGCGGATGATAATGCTGATCGACGAACCGACGCCGCTGGTCTGATTGATAGAAACCCCGGAAACACGGCCGGAAAGGGAAGTCAGCACGTTTTCATTGGCTACATTGGCCACATCACGTCCTTCGATTTTACCCACATTATAACCCAGCGAGCGCGTATCGCGTTTGATACCCAATGCGGTCACGACCGCCTCCTGCAATGTGGCCACGTTTTCTTCGAGCACCACGTCGATGACTCTTTTGCCGCCTACGGGCATTTCTACGGTATTAAAACCGATATAGGAAAAAACGAGTACTGCATTTTTGCTGTCCACATCCAGGGAATAAGAACCCTGAGCGTCGGTAGTGGTACCGAGCTGGGTGCCTTTCACGAGCACGTTCACACCCGGAACAGGGGTTCCATCGACGGCCGAGGTCACTTTACCTTTGATCCCGTCGACCACGGGAAAGAACGCAGTTTTGCCTGCTCCTGCGGGCGTCGGAGCGCCGGGCGCCGGAGCACCGGCCGCCGGGACGCCGGTCGCCGGGACGCCGGCCGCCGGAGCGGATAGGCAGAGTGCGGCCAACATACATCGTGCCGCCATTTTAAGGGTAGCTTTTGGTTTCATAGTATTAGTATTAGGCGAGTAGGTAATAAATACAGTCCTTTTATACCGCTTCTAGTCGGGAAGGGGGCGCCGTTTGCCGGACTCCTCAGCAAGCAACCGATTGAAATACATTTCCAGCGCATCCGAATAGGCCTGTTGAATGGCTTCATCGTGCGTGCCGGCAAGCAATTCAGACAGTTCTTCCGCCGAAAGACGGTTGCTGATCAGCTTTTCAATCAAAATTTGAGCCCTTGGAACTGACATCCTTTGTGACTGTGGCGATATATACAAAATACTTTACCACTGCCGGAATAGGCTACTATCGTGCAGACGTTTCGTGTTAAATTAATGTTACCAGGCGCAGCAGAAGGCGTAATTTAAAGGGAATCAACGCTTCCGGCGGCATAAATGACCGTACCGTCGGCGCCTTTCAGCTCGATATCGTCGAACGCGCACAGCCCGTTGGACATAATGCCCAAACCTGTGACGAGCCGGGAGCTCGTCGCGTACGATCCGGCGTAAACCTGTTGCCGGTTGATATAGATGGTGACGTGACGCTTTCTTACCCGCAGTTCGAGCTGCGTTTTCTGCCGGACATCACAGCCCAGAAAACCAAGGTCGGTCGTCTGGCCGCTCACAAAACGCTCTCCCAGCTGCATCGACGCCTCGCTGACGCAGCCTTTCGGGGTGATTTTCAGGAACAAGGGATAGCGCTGGGTGAAGATTTCAAGTGAAATGTAGGGACAAAAACTGCTTTTAACTTCCTTCATGCTGACGGTCGCCCTGAAATCGAAGTCATCGCTGTTTACCTCCATTTTGTCCGGGAAAAAGTGGCAGGTATATTCCTTTTCTTTGGTAATATCAATATTGCTGGCCACGAGGTCGGTCAGTTTCAGGTCGTTGGGTGACGCGGCACTTTTGCGGCGGATGTATTCGGGCTTGCTGGTAGGCTGGTCCCTGGCGGAAAAGAACCAGCCGTCGGTCGGAATGCTTACGTCGATCGCGCGGATCACCGAGTCGTTGGCGATCAGTTTGGCGATGTGATAGCCGGGTTCGTAGTAGATATCGGTGAGAGTGTGGGCGTTTTTAGAGATCCGCACGCGGCGGCTTTTGTCCCAGGATTGCTGGATGAAGAAACTGTCGGCCGTAACCTCATCAATATTATAATTGAATACGACGGTGTTCGGCATGTCGTTGGCCGTCATTTTCCTGACTGTAAACGACGCCTTGTCAAAATTGCCCGGTCGACGGGAAAGCTGGATGAACGCCCCCACCGCAATGGCCGCAGCCAGCACACCGCCGATCAATGCGGCCTTCCGGTGTCTTGAAATCCAGGTCGCCACTTTTGCATGGATAGCTGGTTTTAAATCTGAATTTGGCACATGTAGTGCGCTGAGCGATGCGGCTTTGTACTCCTGCCAGCTTTTGAAACCCAGGTAGCGCGAAACGGCGTCGAGTGTGGCGACCTGCGGCAAACGGCTGAACCGGCCGCTCAGTAACCTTTTGATGGTGGTACCACTCACCAGAATGCCCGTCGTCCGATCGATTTCCTGACTAATGTGGTCGAAATCGCGCTGGGTAAGCGTTTCGGGGTTGTGGTAACCGTTTCGTTTGAAAATCTCGGCAAGGCACGCTTTGACGATTTCCTGTTCATTCATGGCTGGCTGTTTGAAGATCTGAATTTGTACGGCTTTTGCCGGAATTTGACGGGCTTTTGATTACAAAGATCGCCTTTTCCGAATCTACCTTCATTCAAAAACCAACGACAAAAAATGATGAAGATTTCGGTTAAAACCGGCCATGCCTTTTACGGCATCGCAATGATCGTTTATGGTGTGCAGCAATTCCTTTACGGCGATTTCCGCGCTGTGCAGGTTCCGGCGTGGCAGTCGCATTTGCCTTTTCTCCCGGCATGGGCCTACCTTACCGGGGCCGCGCTGATCGTAACCGGCGCTGGCATGATCACAGGCAAAAAAGGAAGGGAAATCTCGCTGATCCTGGGCGGCATTTTCCTGGCCCTGTTCCTGCTCGTTCACGTGCCTTTCCAGATTTTTGCAGAGCCCTATAATTTGCACCTCGCCGTATGGACCAACGCATTGAAAGACCTTGCATTGGCTGGCGGCGCATTCGTGATGGCCGGGACTTTCCGGCCCGGCGTCGCTCCTGAGCCCGCCCTTTTCCGGTTCCTGACAAAGATTATCCCATTAGGACCGCTGTTTTTCTCGGTCACCATGGCCAGCTTCGGCACCGACCATTTTCTGTATGCCGAACGGCTGTCCGGCATCGTACCCTCCTATTTTCCCGACCGGGTTTTCTGGATGTACCTCACGGGCGTGATCCTGGTCGGCGCGGGCATTTCGATTGCACTCCACATCCGGCGCGGCGCGGTCGCTTTTTTGTTCAGCGTAACGCTTTTTTTGTGGATCGTTTTGCTGCACATTCCCAGGGCGGCGGCCGATCCTTTCGGAGCGAGGAGCAATGAAATTTCCAGTGTTTTCGATGCACTGGCATTCTGCGGGACGGCCATTGTGATCGCCGCGCGAAGTCTGAGAGCAGACCTTTCAGAGATTTTCAGAGCACATTAAAAGCAAAAAAACG
>CBIHPQ010000600.1:0-3403 GCA_966211825.1 uncultured Dyadobacter sp.
GCGGGATGTTAATATCTCATTTGTGAATGAATTGGCGCTCATTTTCGACCGGATGAATATAGATACTACCGAAGTGCTCGAAGCCGCGGCCACGAAATGGAATTTCCTGAAATACAAGCCGGGACTTGTGGGCGGGCATTGCATTGGTGTGGACCCGTATTACCTGGCTTACAAGGCCGAGTCGCTGGGCTATTACCCGCAAGTAATTCTTTCCGGCCGCAGGGTAAATGATATGATGGGCGTTTTTGTGGCCAACAAGCTGGTGAAGCTGATGATCCGGAAAGGGCACAAGATCGAAGGAAGCCGTGTGCTGATCCTGGGCATTACATTCAAAGAAAATTGTCCCGACATCCGCAATACCCGCGTAATCGATGTTTACCGGGAACTGACTGATTTTGGAATGCAGGTGGAAGTACATGATCCCTGGGCGTCGGGCGAGCAGGTATTGGCTGAATACAATATCGCATTGCTGGACAAGCCTGCGGGAAATTACGAGGCGGTGATTCTGGCCGTTGCACATCAGGAGTTCCGGACGATGGAATTCAGTGAATTTACCGCACCGGATTCAGTCATATTCGATTTGAAATCGGTTTTGCCGCAGGAAATGGTGGATTCACGGCTTTAATAGCGGCCTATTCGCGCCAGCCGAAGATATTCAATTGCAGGTCCATTACATCGTTGCCGCGATACTTATGGTTCACAAATGGCCGGAGACGGTGCTGGTTGGTATCCACATAATAACGAAACCCATTTTCTTCAAAAACTTTCACTACGTCCGCCAACCCCTGCGCATTGCCGATATAGGAGTGAAATTCCACGAAAAGATGCTGGACATGCGCCAGCGAGCCACGGCAATCGCGAAGCACATCGATTTCAGCTCCCTCAATATCAATTTTCAGAAAGTCAATGCGGCTTTCTTTTTCCAGAAAATCTTTCAGGCGAACCGAATCGATTTTTCGCTTTTGCGCCGTCGAATAGATCGAAGAAGAATCCGCAGATTCGCTTCCAAACCAGATGCCTTCCTCATTTGTCCAAACAGCCTTGTCAATGATTTGAACGTCGGTAATGCCGTTACTTTCCAGGTTTTGGCGCAGCAACGACGCAATCGCGGGCTCAGCTTCAAATGCAAGGACTCTTGCCTTTGGGAACAAATTCTTGAAATACAGAACGCTCATTCCAATATTCGCACCACAATCGAAAATGACGGGCTGGGGCTGGGTACTTTCAAAGTAGTAGAATTCGTCGGCAAAGATTTCCTTATGCTGCCAAAGAAACGACATCGTGTCGGGCACTTTAAGCTTAAACCCGCCAAATGCAACTTCCGTCAGCTTGTAACGCTCGCGGTTACCGTATTTGAGCAGCAACGCCATAAACTCCCGGTTCCGGGCGGAGCCGAGCGCGTGATAAGGTTCTTTAAGCAGGTAGCGAAGCCAGTACATATATATGGTTGGTCAAATGCCGTATTTGACCCGGTTTTTAACTTTTAAAAGGAAAGATAGCCGGTAATAATCCCCGAATGCGCGGATCATTTTTTCATCAGGCATAAGATCGGCAGGCATTGCCACACCGCCCTCAGCCATTTCGTGGCCATACTCGCCCGATTTGAATGTAAAATTAGTGCCGCTGCCGTCCGTTCCGATGTTTTTGATTTTGGAATGAACAGGGTAGAGTCCGTACGCATGGTTTTGGAACTGCGAGTAAGTCCAGCGGATGGCCCATGAATCAATCACGCCCTGCTGTTGCTTCGCGAGCATCGGCCAGAGGTCTTCACCGCCTTGGTTGAACGCTTCACGGCGGGCCGCATTGTTTTTCAGGGCCGGGAAGTCGTTCACCTGCCAGTCGGCCTTCGCCCACTTGTGCGCCCACGTGCCCCAGCCCCACGAACTGGCCCGTGGCACAAGATAAAGATCATGCGGGTAATTGTTGGGAAAAGTAATGGGTGGCGTGTAGCCTGTTACCGAAAAAATGTCCCCGCGGTTGGCGTAAACGTCCAGCGCCTGGTTCATAAACGACAGGAAATCAGTAGTGCTCAGCATATCGTCTTCGAGAACGATCACCTTCGGGTATTTGGTAAGAATAGCGCTGACGCCTTCGATGACGGAAGCCGCAAGCCCTTTATTTTTTTCTGCTTCTTTAATATGAACAGTACGAAACCCGGTCAATTCCGAAAGGTATTTCCTTACTTCCCTAACCCGCTGACTGTCATTTTCATCTTTTGGCCCATCGGAATACACAAACAGCTCACTCTCCTGCGCCAGCGTGTTTAAACGCAGGCTTTCTACCGTTTGCTGCAAATGCGCCGGGCGGTTATAGCAAAACAATACAATGGGAGCGAGCTGGCCTGACAAACCCATTTCAGCTTTTGATTGCGTCGATGATCAGGGACGTGTAGCCCAGTTTGCCGTCGCGGTTACGTTCATCGTGATCGGCCGAGCGGCGGATCATGCCGTCCTCCACGTTCCAGGAGGCTTTGTGGAACTGGCCGTTTTCATCGAAATATTCGAGCAGGTTTACTTTGAAACCTACATTTTCCAGAAAGCCCGACATGATCTGATAATTGTACAGCAGCTTATGGTCGTCGGCGCCGTTGCCGGTACCGCCCGGTTTTACGTAATTGATATACTCCTCGCTGGGATTGAAGCCGTCGGGAACCGCCACGCGCAGCACACCGCCTGGTTTTAGAAATGTATAGCAATTTTTGAATGCCAGCTGGCCCTCTTCCGGTGTCAAATGCTCCCAGACGTGTTCCGCCAATATCCTGTCTATCGAATTTTCGGCAAAATATCGCTCCCAATCGCTCTTTTTCAGCAGGTTCAGCGTCTCGATATCCGAGTGGATCCAGCCTTTAAAAAGTGAATACATCGCGCCGACTACCAGTTTGACGGGCTTGGTGCGGTCGTAACTGATCAGTTGGTACTTGCTGTAAGGTTCTTTCAGAAGGCCTGCGACTATTTTTTGTTTTAAAGACATTGGTAATCCGGGAATGGGAGCCGTTTGGGCAATGGTTACTGGGTCAAAGATAGCAAAAGTTGAAATGGTAGCGGCCGGTTAGGCGGCCTAATCGACGGTTTCGTGCCTGGTGTAGTTTACTTTCTGTTAAAAACACCCGATCTCACCATCGACCATCCCATACTGAACCCGGCGGAAATATCCTCCGAAATCCGCCACAACAGAATGCCGCCTCCGAAAATCACCGTAACGATCACCGACCGGATCGCCATATCCACTAGTACCGCAATGAGCTCACGCGAAGTGGGAGCAGGGATAAAATAAACCGCCAGATAAGCAAGCGCTGCCAGTAGCAAAACTTTGAGGGTACCGGTAGTGAAAGGCTGGATACCCATTTTCTTTTTAATGAAAAACAGCTTAACGACATTGTAGGTAACCGTCGCAAACAGTGCCG
>CBIHPQ010000601.1:0-3393 GCA_966211825.1 uncultured Dyadobacter sp.
GAATTTTACCATTGAAAGTAAATGGAAGCTCGCGCGCGAACTCCTTGTCTACATCTTCAATAGTTTGCGTGGTAACCTGGGAGGCGAGGATCCGGGGCGTTTTGGGCTGAGGATTGGGTTGCACCTTAACGGGGTTGTTCGCTCTCTGCCACGCCCAGTATTTCGGATTGTTGAAAAGGCTGCCGAAATGCACACCGATAACGCCCCCTTTTGCGGCGATGGCTTTGGCGGCTTCGTCGGAAATGCAGCGCGGGTGATCCACTATTTTATAAAAACCGCCGTGACTGTAAATCACCGGATGCCGGCTGGCCGCTACCGATTGGAGAATAGCGTCGTTGGAAGCATGGGCGACGTTGATCACCATGCCAAGGTCGTTCATTTCTTTAATCACCGCTTTTCCGTGATCGTTGATGCCGCCCCAGGTATACACATCGTTGCAGGCGTCGATAAATGCATTTGTCGTGCTGTGCGCGGTTAGCTGCATGGAGCGCAGGCCCAGCTTGTAAAGGGCGCGCAGCAGGTCGAGATCCCCGTAAAGGTCATAACCGCCTTCCAGATCGAGGAAAGCGGCCATTTTGCCTTTTTTATTGATACGCTCAATGTCGGAAGCGGTAAGCGCCAGCTCGATCATCGCATTGTTCTTTTTGATCTGTTCCAATGCAAGATTGATCACACGAAAGGTATTTTTGGTCTCGAACCTTCCGGGGTAATAGTTTTCTGGCGTATAAACCGAAAAGAACATCGCGTCCAAACCGCCTTCTTTGGCGCGCGGCAGATCCACGGTGCCATCCGGATAGCGCTGCCCGATATCGGTTTTTAATATCAGTTCACGGCTCATCACGTGTGTATGCCCGTCCATAACAAAGGCTGCACGGTGAAGATCAGGGACCGGTTTGTCAGGAGCGGCCGGGGAGGGCTTTTGTCGTGCAAAGGTTGCTAGCGATTGTATGGGAAGGGCAGTCCCGGTTACTGGTAATAGCGTTAAGCTTTTTATAACGTCTCTGCGTTTCATTTTTTGTTAATTCATTCATTATTAATTCAATATACTCGCATCCGATGGGGCGCTATTCGCTAAATCCCCGCATGTAGGGAACGTTAGGAGGCCGCTGCCCGGTGCTGAATTGCGGTCCTCTGGTCGAGCGGTAGCTCATGTTCATAAACGGGGTTTCTATCCGTCGCCCGATGTCAGAGTAGCGCCCATTCTCCCAGTTCGATTCCATATTGTAGGCCACGATCCCGGTCGATAGCAGTAGCCGTTCGGCATTGAAAGGTTCCTTTTTGGTCACCATCGTCTCGACGATCCAATGCGGCTGCGAATTGGAAGCATGATATTGGGAGAACGGTCCGGGCCAGTCAAGCATTGAGATGATCGTTGGCTCCTTACGCCCTTCAATTTCACCGGCATAGGTCCAGCCGACACCCTGGCCTGAGAATACCGCTGCTTTGGTGCCGTCATTGTATTCGACGATACAAACATTCGGCTTGGCGATCTCCTGGAAATGCCCCGGTTTCAGGTCGAATTTTTTCCGTACCGATTCGAGCAGGTTGGCTGCCCACGGATTGCGTTCTGTCCATTTCCACGTTTCGGGCCCGCGAATGCATTGTACTGATTTCACACCCGTCTCACCGCCCTTGCGTCGCTCTACAAAGGCTTGCAGCACGTCGACGCAATGGAACAGGGCGCCTTCGTCCGGCGCGCCGCCCACGACGATGGAAGTTTTGATGGGTGTGTCAATATCGAGTTCTATTTCAGGTTTGCGGAAATACACGGGTATGGATGAACCGCCCGTCAGCGGGAAGTTCAGCTCGCGCGATTTGTCGAACATCCATTTGGCCTCGTCCCAGCTGTAAGAAAGGTGTTTGTCATTGAAAACCGGCACCGAGCGCTTGCTTTGCTCGAAAACCCGGACAACCTGCTGATAGATCCACCAGCGCGGCAAGAGCCACTGCCCTTTGAGATTGGTAGGATAGTCACCATGTTCCCCGACGATCACAACGCCGTCCACAGCGAGCTCTTTTCCGCCGAGTGTGACAGCTTCGCCAACGGTTTTGAAGATCGGGATGCCTTTTGATTTACATATTTTCTGCCCCAGCCCGCTTTCCTGAAACTGGTGAATGTAAACAGATACGACTTCGACCCGCGAGGGAGTGTGAGCGCCCTGCCACCAGTATCCGTCCAGGAGCTTGGTGACGATCCAGTCCGCATGCGACCGCGTAGCACCCCAGTAGCTGACCAGGCAGGCGATCCGCGGCCGTTCCTGCACTGGAACAGCGCCGCGCGTGAAGCCGGTTAATGCGGCCAAGCCGGCCATCCCGGTGACACCGAGCATTTCCCTTCGGCTCAAAAATGTTTTGGAATTTACGGGTTGTGGGATCGGAACAGGATCTGCTGATCGACTGGCTGAGTCGGTTTGCAACGTTGACATAATGTTAAGGTTATGATGATTTAGGAATAAGAACTTGTACTGCCAATGAATATAAGGCTAGTTATGGTTATTTAACAACAGTTTTCCTGCACCAGGATAAAGAAAATCTGTTTTGGATGTTTGTGAGAGCCATTCTATGCCCAAAATCATTTCCGCTCTCGCTCCACAGTTTTAACAATTGGTTCAATGACTTTTTTCGTTCTTTCAGCCGTATCATCGTACCTTTGCGGCTTCAAAAAATGAGAAGATGATTACAGTTGAGAATTTGGCCGTTGAATTTAGCGGTTCCGTCCTTTTTAGCGAAGTTTCCTTCGTGATTAATCCTACTGATAAAATTGCCCTGATGGGTAAAAATGGAGCTGGGAAATCCACGATGATGAAAATTATTGCTGGTGAACAGAAAGCCAATCGCGGTCATGTACGTGCGCCCAAAGACGCCGTGATAGCTTATTTGCCGCAACATTTGCTCACCGAAGATAACTGTACCGTTTTCGAAGAAGCGGCCAAAGCATTCAAACAGGTTTTTGAAATGCGTGCCGAAATGGAGAAGCTGAATCTTGCACTCGAAACCCGCACCGATTACGAGAGCGATGAATATATGGCGATCATCGAACAGGTTACTGAACTGGGTGAGAAATATTACCAACTGGAAGAAGTCAATTATGACGCGGAGGTTGAGAAAGCCTTGAAAGGACTAGGGTTCAGACCGGAAGATTTTCACAGACAAACCAAAGAATTCAGCGGCGGCTGGCGTATGCGCATTGAGCTGGCCAAAATACTATTGCAAAAGCCAGACCTTATCTTGCTCGATGAGCCTACCAACCATATTGACATCGAATCCGTAATGTGGCTGGAAGATTTTTTGGTGAATAAGTCAAATGCGGTCATGGTAATTTCTCACGACCGTGCCTTCATCGACAACATTACCAACCGGACCATTGAAGTAACCATGGGGCGGATCTTTGAC
>CBIHPQ010000602.1:0-3391 GCA_966211825.1 uncultured Dyadobacter sp.
GTAAGCGACACCAGCCCGGCCATGACCATGAGCGGCTGCCCGGAGAGCCAGTCGCCGCCGGGACTTTCCCTGAACTGGTTGAGCTGCGACATAAAAATGATTACCGCCAGCCCGTTCACAAATCCGTACATGACAGGCTGCGGTACGAGGCGAATAAACTTGGCAAGGCTGAACACCCCGATCATGATTTGAAATACACCTGCCAATGCCACGGCCCCGAACACGTATTCGATACCATGTGACTGCATCAGGGCGATCATCACCACCACGGTAGCACCTGCGCCTCCGGAAATCAATCCGGGCCTTCCGCCGAAAATAGCCGTAACCAGGCCCATTATAAACGCCGCATAGAGGCCGACCAGCGGCGGGAAACCTGCCAGGATCGCAAAGGAAAGCGATTCGGGCATCATCGTCATGGCAACGGTTATGCCTGCGAGAACTTCGTTTTTGTAGTTTACTTTCTGCTTAAAATCAAAGAGGTTGAAATATATATTCACGCCGGGGATTACTTGATGTTGATTGGAGGTCGCAAAAGTACTCCAAATCCCTATCGAGGGAAAGAATCTTCCTGTAAAACCGGCCCGTCGTGATCCGGGCCGGTTCACAATGTCCGGTTAGTTGGGCATCAGCACGGTATCGATTACATGAATCACGCCATTGGACTGGAAAACGTCGGCTATGGTAACCATTGATTGGTTGCCTTTTGCGTCAGTAAGGACAATGCCTTTGCCTTTTTGCATGGCTGTCAGCGTTCCGCCGGCCACGGTTGTCAGCGTTGCTTTGCCGTTTCCGTCTTTGATCGCTGCCATGAGATCTTCGGCGCTCATTTTGCCGGATACGACGTGGTAAGTCAAAATACCGGTCAGCATTGCTTTATTTTCAGGTTTTACCAATGTTTCAACGGTGCCTTTGGGTAATTTATCAAATGCACTGTTTGTGGGCGCAAACACGGTGAATGGCCCGGCACCGGATAAGGTTTCGACCAGTCCTGCCGCTTTTACAGCTGCCACAAGCGTGGTGTGGTCTTTGGAATTTACGGCATTCTCAATAATGTTTTTGGATGGATACATAGGCGCTCCACCAACGGTAACCGATTTTTCCTGTGCGAACGAATGTTGACTGATTACCAAAAAGGCGATCAGGGCAAGAAAAGAATTGAGCTTTTTCATATTGTAGTTCAGCTTGATAAGTGAATAGTTAGTGTGTGATCGATCAGCACAACCAATCTACGCCGCGCGGGCATCGCCGGATTGAAACCGGTTGAAAATAATGTTCGGGAGAACGCAGGGAGTTGCTCGCCGGAAATCCCCGCGGTTGGAAATGCGTCTAAAAACGGAGCAGCTAATCCCTTTCTGAAAATGTAATCGTGAAACGGGTGCCCAGGTTTACATCTGCCTTGATTTCAACTTTCAGAATTTCTGCGAATTCTTTGGTAATGATCAATCCGATTCCATGAATACCTGGTTCCCCGTCTGGTGATTCAGGGTAGGCTGCATTGCTCTCATTAAACCAGTTCAGGTTTTTCTCCGGCAGGCCTGAGCCCGTGTCGGACACTACCAATGTGATTACCTCCCGACTCAGGCCTGTGCTTACGCTCACCAAACCTTCTGAAGTAAACTTGTTGGCATTGTCGATCAGGTTGTGCAGGATGATTTTCAGCAATTGCCGGTTAGATCTGAGTTGAAGAGTTTCGGGGATATGGTTTTCGAACTGGTTCTGCTGGCCGGCGAATGCTTGTTTAAAGATGAATGCAACCTCGTCGACCAGGGCCCGCGCTGCAAATGTCTCGTAAACCACCGAGCTTTCAGAAAACTGCGACCTGGCATAGGACAGCATGTTTTCGAGGAGTGTAAGAATTCTCCTCGAAGACTCGTTCACGCTCGTGCCCACGGTTTCTGCGAGCGTATACTCGCCATTTTGGATGAGGCTCGATAGCTTTCCGGAAGTGAATTCGATGGATCTCACCGGGCTGCGGATGTCGTGGCTGATCGACGCGATTAAATGCATTTGCAGGCGGGTCTGTTTGAGAAGCTCCTGTTCCGATGTTTTCAGGACGCTTAGCGTATCTTGTAAATCGCGCGTCTTTTCCGACACACGTGCTTCCAGGATACCATTCAAACGATCTGCCTTTTTCAGACGATTTTTGAAATAGAGATAAATAACGGCCAATACCAACATGACGACCACCGTTTTAAATGGCCAGGTTTCATACCATTTATAGGGAATGACAATGCTTAGGGTTGTTAACCGCTCCGCATTCGGGCCGAACCCCGCATTTTTACGAATTTTCAGGGTGTAGGTCCCTGAGGCCAGGTTGTTGAGGTGAATGGATTTCTGCTCGTTTTCGATGGGATACCAGATGTGCTTGGAGGAAGCCCTGTCCTCGGACGAGACCGTGTAATACAGCTGCTGGTTTCGCTGGTTACCCAGGTGAGGAGAAGAAACGAATACTTGTATATTGTTGACGTCTGCAAGTTCGATTTTGGAACTGTTCGTCTGAATCTGCCTGGAATCTGCTTCGATGCGGTCGATGTAAATTTTTGAATCCGGTGTGTCAACCGGGACTTCTTCGGGTTTGAAAAACACGAGGCCATCCAGAGAAGGCAGCGATAAGTACCCATTCGGCAAACGTACGGCACAGGGCTGGCAGCCGCCATTGAATTCGTTGGTTCGAAAGCCGCTCTCTTTGGTATAAAGATGGTAGTACAGCCGGCTGCTGTCACCGCGGCTCGCAAAATCCAGCAGGTCGCTGCGTAGAATGCGGAATAGCCCCTGATTCGTTGGAATCCAGAAAAACCCGTTGCCATCACTTACCAGGCAATGGGCATGCCTGAGGAATTGGCTCCTGTCCAGTGGAAGCCTTGTTAGTTTATTTTTTTTGAGTAGGAAAATGCCGTGGTCGTAGGTCGTAAACCAGAGTTCTCCGGGGCGCCCCAACAGCAGGCTCCTGATGTAGTACCGATCGGTATGAGGGATTAGTGATATACTGTTTTTCCTGAGATTTACCCTGAATAATCCGCCGTCGGTGGCGACCCAAAGCACATCCTTGCCTTCTTCGAGCATGTAGGAGATGCGGGTTATTTTACGTGTAAAAGTGAACTGAGCAGCGCTGTTTTTTCCAGGGACAATGTATTTTAATCCAAAGTACTTACTACCGAGCCATATACGTCCCGTGCTGCCTTCATATAAATGGGAGATTTCACCCTGGGCGTCCCATCGCCCCTTTAACCGCTGGCCGGTTTCATCAAACCGGAACAGGGAATCGTTCCCGGTATACCAAAAGTCCCCCGAGCGGGCTTTCAGCATACTATACCGGCTTGCTGGTATTTTGGTCCTCTGGGGCAATGTCTTCTCAATCGACCGACCGGCCTTGTCCTTTCCGAGTATTTTG
>CBIHPQ010000603.1:0-3387 GCA_966211825.1 uncultured Dyadobacter sp.
CAGTCCCTCCGTCTGTCGCACTGCATTACGGCCATGCGCAGTTCCGCAGCAACAACTTCGAGGGCGCAATAACGTCATTAAAGCCAATTGGAAATGGCAAGGATTCTGTTTCGCAGTACGCCTCTTATATACTGGGAATCAGTAACTTAAAAACGACTAATTTAAGTAATGCTTTAACGTCATTTGGTAACGCTGCGTCATTGGACTTTAACCAGGTTGTAAAGGAGGAAGCGGCCTATAACCATGCAAAAGTGCAGCTGGAACTCGGTAATAACACAGATGCAGTTAAAGAGCTGAATAATTACCTGGCTAAGTACCCTGAAAGCAAGCATACCGAGGAAGCGACGGAATTAGTGGCCGAGGGATACGCCAGTGCAAGCAATAGCGCGGGGGCTATAAAGTACATTGAGGGCCTCAAAACGCGGAATACTAAAATAAATGGTACCTATCAGCGTCTCACTTTCAACCAGGGCGTGACGGATTTCAATGCAGGCCGGTATGATCAGGCAATTGAGATGTTCGACAAGTCGCTGAAATTCCCGATCGATCCGGAGCTGTTCAATTCTGCCTCGTTCTATAAAGCGGAATCGGTATATGGCCTGAAACGCGTGGATGAAGCTGCGACGCTGTACAACCAGATCGCCAAAAATCCCAAGGCAGGCATTTATGCGAGAAAGAGCCTTTACGCATTGGGATACATTTATTATAACCAGAAAAAATACAGCCAGGCGTTACCCTACTTCCGCGATTTTACCAATAATATCGAAGGAATGGAGGCGGACATGATCGAGGACGCACACGCGAGGCTGGCCGACTGCTATCTCGCAGCGAAAAACTATAACGAGGCCATCCGCACTTACGAGCAGGTTGCCGCGAAAGGCAAGGTCGATAAGGATTATGCGCTTTTCCAGAAGGCCCGCGCGTATGTGTATATGAACCGCGAGGCGGAAGCGAAAAGACAGTTCGAGCTGCTGATCAGCCAGTATCCGCAGTCGAAGCACCTCGAAAACGCGTATTTTCAGCTGGCCGACATTGATTTCCAGAACCAGAGTTATTCTGCTTCGGTGAAAGGTTTTACCCGGATGATCAACGAAAAGCCGAAGGGCCAGCTCATACCGGCCGCATTGCTGCGTCGTGCACAGTCGTACTACAACTTGCAGGTGTACGAGCAGGCGATCGTCGATTTCCGCAAAATCCTGACGGAATATTCTGATTCACCTTCCGCCGAAAGTGCTTTGGAAGGTATCCAGGAAAGCTATTCGGCAGTTGGCCGTCCCGAGGAGTTTAATCAGGTGCTGGGCGTTGTCCGCAAGAGCAATCCAGGCAATGAGAAACTGGAAGGCGTGGAATTCGACAATGTGCGAAACCTTTATTATGCCGAGAAATATGAGAATGCGATCACTTCATTACAGGAGTTTCTGCGCAGCTACCCTGCCAGCAAGCACCAGTACGACGCCACTTATTTCATCGCATCTTCCTACGACAAGACGAACCGTGTGAATGAAGCACTTCAATATTACAGTAAAGTAGTTCAGCAAAACCGCTCGCAGTTCGTAGGTGCGGCGGCGCAACGATCGGCGGAACTGGAAATCGGCAGAGGGAACTTTAACAACGCCGTTACGAATTTCCGGGTGCTTTCACGCAATGCTGAAAACAAGAAGGACCAGACCATCGCCTGGGTGGGACTGATGGATACCTATTTTACATTGAAGAGCTACGACTCTACCCTTTACTATGCCAAAGAGGTGATTAACATGGGTAATATCGTCCCAGGGAGCCTCGGCAAGGCGCAGCTCTACCTGGGTAAGGTTCCGTATGAAAAAGGGGATTTGAAGAAAGCCGCAGAGGAATTTAAAAAGGTGTCGGCTTCTTCCAAAGATGAATTTGGGGCAGAAGCGGCTTACTGGTCGGCGATGGTCCTTTATAAAGATAAAAAATACAAGGAAGCGGAAACAGCCATAATCGAAATGGGGAAAAATTTCGAGGGATACGACTTCTGGCGCGCACGCTCGTTCATCCTGCTTGCAGATGTGTACATGGGCATGAACGAGAAGGTGCAGGCGAAGGCAACACTGAACTCGATTATCGAGAATTCCGATGATAAGGAAGCAGTCGAACTGGCCAAGGAGAAGTTGAACAAAATTGAAAAATAACCCGTGAATTACGGTTTCATTAAACAGAAAAACTCGTTATCCATGACGCATTCCACGATATTACGTTCCTCCCTGTTTCTGCTCGCGCTGGGGTTTTCTTCCCACTTCGCGATGGCGCAAAAAGGAGAGATTGAAAGCCAGACCTACGAAATCTTAAAGGACAAAAGCATAGAATTTTCCCCGGCCAACCGGGTTTTTGACAAAGTACAGCCAGTTAAGGGGGAAACCGGCAAGAAGAAGGTGTCTTATGAGATCGTCGACCCGGAAATTAACATTGCTTCCCCCAAACTGACGCCGGCAGTGGCAGCATCGTCGGATGAGCAAAGCCGCAAGGACGAGCCTGATGTGCTGAACAACTACGTGAAAGCAGGTGGTGGTAATTACGGCCGGTTTCTTGGTGAGATATTTGTAGGGGGAAGACCGAAGGAAGACCTGGCGTTTACCACGCAACTGAAACATCTGTCGGCGGCCAACGGCCCGGTGGACGGTAAGAACTCCGCCAATGCAGCTACCAGTTTTAAGATCGGCGGGAAATACATCCGCTCGAAGTACAAAGTCGACGCAGGCTTCAACTTTGACCGTAAAAACTATTATTTCTACGGCTACAAGCCACAGCCAGATGGCGTGGTCGTCGACCGCGACACGATCCGGCAGACGGTCAACCAGTTTGGCTTTAACCTGGGCTTTGAAAATACCGATGCTTCGGTCCTGGTGGATTATTCGGTAAAAACAGGTTTGAATACATTAAAGGACCGATTTAATGCATCGGAAATCGATTGGGGAACTACCCTGACGGCTTCAGTACCTATTTCGGAGTCGTTATTTTCCATGCTGGAAGCCGATGCCTACCTAACGCAGCGCGTCGACTAATTAACCTACAAACGTAACCTGTTCCGTGTTAAACCTACATTTAAGTACGTGACCGACCTGTTTTCGGTTTCGGCGGGTATCAATGCAGTGAATGAGACGGATAGCCAGCTGGAAATCAACCGGACCAAAGCATTCCCGGCGATAAACCTGGACGTGACGCCGTTTTCGGGCCTCCACATTTTTGCAGGCTGGAACGGCGACATCGTGCGGAACACGTTGAGAAGCATGTTGAGCGAAAACCAGTGGCTGGGGCCGAACGTGTTGATCATGAACACCGACAAGACTTCGGATATCAGCGCGGGCGTCAAAGGAGAAACGGGTACAGGCATCAATTATGAGGGTAAAGTGGCCTACACTTCCTACC
>CBIHPQ010000604.1:0-3375 GCA_966211825.1 uncultured Dyadobacter sp.
GAACCATAGTCGGCTTATTTGGCTTGATTGATAAGGCAATATTTAATCAAGTATGACATTTTCCGACATCCGGCTGGTGGCTACCGATATGGACGGTACGCTTTTGAACTCCAAACACGAAATCCACGAATCGTTTTTTCCTGTTTTCAGAAAACTTAAAAATCACGGGATCATTTTCGTCGCAGCCAGCGGTCGTCAGTATTTCAACCTCGCCAAAACCCTCGATGCGGTGAAGGATGAGGTTATTTTTGCCGCCGAGAACGGAAGTTATGTCGTTTTCAGAGGTGAAGAGATCCACATTCAGGCGATCGATCCGGAAATTACCCACGAGCTGATATTGATTGCAAGAAAAATCAAAAACACGTATCCGATCATTTGCGGCAAGAAGAAGGCCTACGTCGAAAACGACGACGAGGAGTTTATCAACCACCTCAAACTGTATTTTGAAAGGTATGAAGTGGTGGAAGACCTGCTCGAAATTAAGGATGATCAGTTCCTGAAATTCACCTTATGCGACCTGGCCGGTTCCGAAGTGAACAGCTACCCGCATTACAAAAAATACGAAGAAGACCTGCAAGTGAAAGTTTCGGGGCCGATCTGGCTGGATATTTCACATAAAAAGGCCAACAAAGGCCGTGCAATGGAAGTATTGCAGGAAAAATTCCAGATTACCGCCGAGCAGACGATGGTTTTCGGGGATTACCTCAATGACCTGGAAATGCTTGAAAAGGCGCATTACTCCTACGCTATGGCGAATGCGCACCCGGATATCAAAAAAATAGCCCGTTTCATCGCTAAAAGCAACGATGAAAACGGGGTGGTAGAAATCCTTTCGGAAATCACGGAGTAAGACCATGCCCTACTCCGTATATTTTTTGAATATGGAAGTGGCCGTATGCCCGCCAAATCCGAAGGTATTGTTCAATGCGTAGTTAACCGGCTGCTTCAACGATTTGCCCAGAATGATATTCATTCCTTCGGGAATTGCTTCGTCGAGGTTTTCGGTGTTGATCGTCCCCGGAATAATGTCCTCCTTTACCGCCAGGGCACAAACGATGCTTTCGATCGCTCCGGCTGCTCCCAGCAAATGGCCCGTCATCGATTTCGTAGCGCTGATCGCCACCGGGTGGTCGCCGAACACCGCTTTCATTCCGTGCAGTTCGCTCATATCGCCCAGGCCGGTTGAAGTCGCGTGCGCATTCACGTAGTCGATTTTGTCGGCTGTAATGCCGGCTTCTCTCAACGCTTTTTTCATACCTAATGCAGCTCCCATTCCGTCCGGAGGCGTGCCGGTGAGATGGTAAGCATCCGCAGCCATGCCGCCGCCGACGATTTCCGCATATATTTTGGCGCCTCTTGCTTTGGCATATTCCAGATCTTCGAGGATCAATGCGGCCGCACCTTCGCCCATTACAAAGCCGTCGCGGTCTTTGTCAAATGGCCTTGAAGCTGTTGCAGGGTCGTCGTTTCTTTTCGAAAGTGCCTGCGCCGCGCTGAAACCGCCTAATGCTGAGTAGATAATCGCCGCCTCGGAGCCGCCGGCTACCATCAGTTTGGCCTTACCCATGCGAATGGTATCGAATGCACTGATCAATGCGGTATTGGAAGATGCACAGGCAGATACGGTACAGTAATTAGGCCCGTGCAGCTTGTGGCGGATCGAGATCACGCCCGCCGCAATGTCCACGATCATTTTGGGAATAAAGAAAGGGTTGAAACGCGGCACACCGCCCGATGCGTGGAATTCCAGCAATTGGTCCTCAAAAGTGCCCATACCGCCATTTCCGGTCGCCCAGATCACCCCCATGTCGTAGCGGTCCTCGACATCAATATCGGCAAAATCCAGTCCTGCGTCTTTGATCGCCGTATCCGATGCCGCAATGGCGTATTGGGTATGTAAATCGAATTTTTTAATCTCCTTCTTCTCGATATAGTCTTCGGGGTTGAAGTTCTTCACTTCGCAGCCAAATTGCGTTTTGAATTTGGAAACATCCATTTTCGTAATGGTAGCAGCACCGCTTTTACCATCTACAATATTTTGCCAGAATTCTTCCACAGAATTCCCCAGCGGAGAAATAACCCCCAGACCGGTAACTACTACTCTTTTCATACAGTTTGATTATTTGATCCAAGACGTCAGAAGCGTTTAGTCAACCTCCTGAGTCAGTGTATCTTTAAAGATGTCGTCGACCAATTTCTGCACCTTCGGGCCAATCAGCAGGATTGCCGGGATGACGATCAGGTAGGACAAGCTCCAAGATTTGAGCCAAATCACCAAAAAATTGGCAACAAATCCAATATTTATAGAAATCAAAGCAAAGGAAATTATCCCCGTCGTAACAACCCCCATAATCATGGCAAAGGCGATTTTCTGTCTCATAGCTGCTGTGATTTTTGTGTATTTAAGGTGACTTTCCATGAGGTCCGTTTCAGGCGGTTTGAAGCTCGACGCCCGGGTTCATCGCTTGCAATGCAGCGGCTGGGTTGCTCAAAAAGAGGTTAAAAACATCGGCAGTACGGCCTGTCAGAATTTCATAGGTGTTGTTTTCGAATGCTTCCACCAGTTCGTCGGCCACCTGTTTCGCCGGGATGCCATTTGTTGCACCACCGATCTCAGCTGAAAACTCGGTATCGACCAGCGGGGGCAGTATTTCGAACACTTTGATATTCGTGGCCTTGCCCAGCGTGATGCGCAGCGATTGCGTGTAGGAATGCAATGCCGCCTTGCTCGCGGCGTAGGTAGGCAGGAAGTGGTTAGGAACGAGGCCCGCGATGCTCGAAACCGTTACAATGGCTGCCTCATTTGCTTTTTTGAGCAGTGGAAGCAGTTTCTGGTTCAGGCGGATAATGGAAAGGTAGTTGGTCGTGATTTCCTCCTCAGCCAGCGTTGCAGCATCCTCGTCGCCATCCAGGTGATAGTAGGAGGCTTTTCCGGCATTGTTGATCACGACATTGAGTTCGGGGAATTCATTTTCAAGACGGGCCACAAACGCATCAGTCGCCTGCTTGTCTGCCACGTCGTAAACGATAGGCGTTACATTGCTGAGCTGTGCTGCCGCTTTTTGCAGACGTCCCTCATTGCGACCGGTGATGATCACATGGTTGCCTTTTGCGGAAAATGCTTTTGCGAATTCGAAACCGATACCGGCACTTCCGCCAGTGATCAGAACTGTATTTCCAGTAGTTTTCATTGCTATTTCAGGTTAAAATATACCAATTGGTATTTTATTTGAAAAAATTAAAACCGGTGTCTTGTCCGGCCATCTTGTGAATTGAAATTCACGTGACAAAAATATACTGATTGGTATATTTTTCCAAGAGAAATCGTAAAAACTTTTGCCCTCAGTCAAGCATTTAACAAAAAAGCGGCCTGGT
>CBIHPQ010000605.1:0-3325 GCA_966211825.1 uncultured Dyadobacter sp.
GCCACCGTAAGTCGTCTTGTCATGTCTTTGATTATTTACTGTTCGAAACAGAGTAAGATGATCATGTCGATGAAATCGCCCGCCTTGCACGTGCAACCTAACAGGTCGAATTTTTTCAGCATAAATTTTTTGTATTCCTCCATAAAAATCTTCCCAGGGGTGGTAGGGGCGAATTCGTCGGGGCGGTCGCGGAAAAACTCCCGGTTGACCATCGTCCAAAGCAATCGTGTGTCAGTAGCAATATTGATTTTACAAATACCGAGCGGGATCGCTTTTCTGACTTCCTCTTCCTGCACACCCTTGGCGTCGGTTTTGAGTTTTCCGCCCGCTGCATTAATGCGTTCGATCACTTCCGGGACTACATTGGACCCGCCATGCAGCACAAGCGGAAAGCCGGGCAGCCGCTCCTGGATCTCTTCCAGAATGTGAAACTGCAAACCCTGTCCGCCCGAAAATTTATAGGCGCCGTGGCTGGTTCCTACGGCAATGGCCAGGCTGTCGCAATCCGTAGCTTTCACAAAATCCTCGACCTGCTGCGGGTTGGTATAAAACGAATGCGCGGCGTCAACGGTCAAATCATCCTCGACGCCGGCCAGTACGCCCAGCTCGGCCTCCACGCTAATGCCTTTCGCATGCGCGGCAGCGACCACCGCTTTGGTACGGGCTACATTTTGTTCAAAAGCGTCGTGTGATGCATCGATCATCACGGAAGTGTATCCTCCTTTTTCAATAGCCTCGAAAATATGCGCTTCATAACCATGATCCATGTGGATCGCGTACGTAACGCGCGGGTAAATGCGCGCCGCGGCGCCTATCATGGACAGGAGCATATCCGCATGGGCATAATCGCGCGCGAAGGGTGTTGTTTGAACGATAAAAGGGGCATCAGCCTCCTGAGCCGCTGCAAAAAGGCCGTGAATTTCTTCCATGAAAAACACATTCACGGCCGGTATCGCGTAGCGGCCGTAGCATTTGCGGAAGAGTTGTTGGGTTGTTAATAGCATCTGGTAAATAGCTGTCGGCTACCAAAATATCGTATACAAAGCTGCCAGCACCCCGCAAATCAGCACCGAGCCAACGACGAAGGTCTTGCCCGGCTGGAACATCGAAGCTTCAATTTCCAAGCCTTTCGGATTGTTTTTGCTTTTGGGGTCGGCCAATGAAATGGCAATGATTACTGCACAAAGGATCAGGAAAATATAGCCCATGCGGTCCAGGAACGGAACTTCGGGGGCCAGAAACTTCCCTGCGGTGGAAAGCGGAATCGTGAGCAATGCCGCAGTCAAAGCAGCAGCAGAGGTGGTCCTTTTCCAGAACATGCCGAGAATGAATATGGCAAATACCCCCGGGGTAATGAAGCTGCTGTATTCCTGGATGAACTGATAGGCCTGGTCGAGCACCCTTAGCTGCGGGGCAATGAGAATACCGATTCCCATCGCGACGTAGATGGTGTAGCGGCCCACGCGTACGAGCTGGCGTTCCGAGGCGTGCGGGGCGATATATTGTTTGTAAATGTCTAATGTAAATATGGTCGAAATACTGTTTGCCTTACCAGCCAGCGATGCCACGATGGCGGCAGTAAGCGCGGCGAATGCCATTCCTTTCAAGCCAGCGGGAAGCAGGTTCAGTAAGACAGGGTAAGCATGATCGGGTTTTACCACATTGCCATCCAGCATTTCCTGCTGGAACATACCATTTTGATATAGAACAAATGCAGCGATGCCCGGGATTACAACGATGATCGGGATAAGCAGTTTCAGTAACGCCGCGAAAAGAATGCCCTTCCGTGCGGTAGGTAGGCTTGCGCCAAGGCTGCGCTGGATAATGTACTGGTTGCAACCGAAATAGGCGAGATTGTTGATCCACATCGCACCGATGATCACCGTCAGGCCGGGAAGGTCCTTGTAGAAAGGATTGTCCTTCGGCAGGATCATATGGAAATGAGAATCGGCCTGTTCTTTCAGCAAAGCGAGGGCATTAAAAAGGCCTGGCCGGTTGAAATGCTGGGAAACGAGGTCCAATGCAAGGTAAGTCGTTGCCAAACCGCCCATTACAAGCACAATAACCTGCACGACATCCGTATAACCGATCACCTTCATCCCGCCGATCGTGATCACGACTGCAAATAGCCCCAGCCCTACAATCCCGTAGTTGAAATCCAGCCCCGCCGTCACTTCAAGCGCGAGTGCACCGAGGTACAGGATCGATGTCAGGTTTACAAACACATATAATAGGAGCCAGAAAACGGCCATGATCGTCGCTACGGTAGGATTATACCTTTCCCGCAGGAATTGCGGCATGGTGTAGATCTTGTTTTTGAGATACACCGGCAGGATAAACAGCGCCACGACGATCAGCGAAGCCGCGGCCATCCATTCGTAGGAAGAAATGGCCAGACCAATCGCAAATCCCGACCCTGACATCCCGATAAAGTGCTCTGCCGAGATGTTCGAGGCGATGATCGAAGCGCCGATCGCCCAGAACGTCAGGGAACCTTCCGCGAGGAAGTAGTCGGTTGAACTAACCTCTTTCGAACTCTTCTTTTTGTAAATCCAGTAACCGTAAGCGGAAACGCCTATCAGATAGATGAAAAAAACTATGTAATCCAGCGATTGCAGACCGGTATTGGACATGCTTATGAAAGGGTTAGTTGGTTAAAAAGTATGGAAGCGTGATGTTGGTCAGGATGTCAAGTGTTGTCAGTGGTTGTCAGGTGTTGTCAAGTGTGGTCAGGTACAGGTTTCATATGAATGGTGCTTTGTACAGGCCAAACTTATTCAATTTCCACTACACCTGACCACTTCTGACTACATCTGACTATAAATGACCACACCTGATCATCGGCTAAACCACCGCATATTGCAGCACTTCATCCAGCTTCACGCTTCTGCCTTCGGTCAGCGATTTCATGGCAGCGATACCGATTGCGGTGGCCATCAGGCCGTCGTGCGCATCCACGGGCGAAGGGGTGTCCTTCAACACGCAATCGATGAACGTTTTAAGGCAAACGCGATAGGCCGTTTCATACCTTTCGAGGAAGAAATGCAGCGGTAACGAGCTGTGGCCGCCATTGCTGTCGAAATGAATGAGCGTATCGGTCGTATTGTTCTCGGCCTTCGCCATTCCTTTCGAACCAAAGATTTCCAGGCGCTGGTCGTAGCCATACACCGCTTTTCGGCTGTTGTCGATGACACCTATCGCTCCGTTCTCGAATGTTAAAACGATTACCGCGGTATCGATATCACCAAATTCCTTGATTTCCGGGTGAATGAGCGCATCGCCTTTTACAAATACTTCCTTCACCTCGCTGCCTACAATGTAGCGC
>CBIHPQ010000606.1:0-3320 GCA_966211825.1 uncultured Dyadobacter sp.
AGGTTTCCAAAAATTCGGGACGAACCGCCATCGATCCCGGCGACCTCGCCGACAGCGAGTTTTTCCATCGCATCATTTCCTCCGACCCCGACTATATCATGCCCACGCCCGAGTCTCACCTGAGCCTTTCGGCGCGTGAAAAAGCGATCCTGATCAAATGGATCGACGAAGGCGCGGAATACAAACCGCATTGGGCATTTGTGAAACCTGAAAAACCCGAAGTGCCGGAGACACAGCACGACAGGCTGGCAGTCAACCCGATCGATCATTTTGTATTTAAAAAACTGGAAGAGGAGAAGCTGCATCCCTCGGCGCAGGCTGAGAAGGAAATATTGCTGCGGCGGGTGTCGCTCGACCTGACGGGCCTGCCGCCGACATTGGCTGAATCGGATGCGTTCTTAAAGGATAATGCGCCGAATGCATTCGAAAAACAAGTCGACAGGCTGCTTGCCTCCCCGCATTATGGCGAGAAAATGGCCGTCGACTGGCTCGATCTGGCCCGTTTCGCCGATTCGCATGGCTACACTGTCGACAGGCTCAGGGACATGTCGCCCTACCGCGACTGGGTTATTAATGCATTTAACCAAAATATGCATTACGACCGCTTCATACAATGGCAACTGGCCGGCGACCTGATGCCCAACCCGACGAAGGAAATGCGGATCGCAACGGCATTCAACCGCAACCATCAGCAGAATATGGAAGGCGGCATTATTGAGGAAGAGTTTCAGACCGAATACGTGGTGGACCGCACCAATACCTTTGGCGATGCATTTCTGGGCCTTTCCGTTGGCTGTGCTAAGTGCCATGATCATAAATATGACCCAATTTCGCAGAAGAACTACTATGAGCTGTTCAGCTTCTTTAATAATGTAAAAGAGGCGGGGCAGATTTCCTGGGACGACGCATTACCCACGCCGACCATGCTCCTGCCCACCGCCGCACAGGAACAGACGCTGCGTTTCATCCAAAGCAAGATTAAAACCGAAGAACAGCAGTTGGCAGCAACTCAGCGCGATGCAGAGGCCGGTTTCAGGCAATGGCTGGAAGCCGGAGCGTACCGCAGCCTGGCCAGGGAAACGCTTTCCAAAACAGGCTTGCAGGCACATTACACCTTTGAAAACGGCTCATTACGGAATGCCGCCAATGCCAGGGAAGAAGGTGTGATGAAACGGGAAGCAGGTTCGCCCGGCGGTGACCCTGTATTTGTCCCGAAACCCGACGGTAAGGCGCTGCGGCTCGACGGCGACGTGTACCTCGACCTGGGGCAGAACGGCGTCTTCCGTAAATCGGAGCCATTCAGTGTCGGAATTTGGGTTAATATCCCCAAAGAATTGAAAGAAGGCATTATCCTGCACAAAAGCCAGGCAGAGCGGCTTTACAATTTCCGCGGCTATCATTTATATCTCAAAAACGACCGGTTGGAACTGAATATGGCCCATACCGCACCGTCGGACGCACTGACGCGGATCAGCAAGCTGCCGGTTCCGAAGGATCAATGGGTGCAGCTAACCGTTACCTATGATGGTTCTTCCAAGGCAGCGGGTTTCAGGTTGTATGTCAATGGACAGGAGGCGGCAATGGAAACAACCATGGATCAGCTTACCAAGGATATTCTCTTCCGATCAGCTGTGCAGCCGGGCTTGCAGATCGGCGCCTGGTGGCGCGGATATGGCCTAAAAAACGCACAGGTGGATGATATTATCGTTTATAACCGCGAGCTTACGCCCTTTGAAATGACTTTGCTGGCCCGCAAATCGTCATGGTCGGCTGTGGCTTCCAAAAGCCCGGCAGCAATGACCCCGGCCGAAACCGCCGCATTAAAGCGTTATTACATTTCAGCGGTAGACCCTGCTGCTGCGAAAGCCAGGCTTGCATTACGCGATGCCCGCACGCAACTTTCAGATTCCACCGAACACATCCGCGAACTGATGGTCATGCAGGAAATGTCCAAACCCAAGCAGGCGCACATTCTGCTTCGGGGGAACTATGATTCGCCGGGCGAAAAAGTGTCCCCTTCTACGCCGGCTTCAATTTTGGAATACCCCAAAAATTTACCCAAAAACCGTTACGGCCTCGCGCAATGGCTCACCCACGAGGATAACCCGCTCACCGCACGCGTGGCTGTGAACCGCTACTGGCAGAATTTCTTCGGTACCGGCCTTGTCAAAACCACGGAGGACTTCGGTAACCAGGGCGAGCTTCCCACCCATCCGGAATTGCTCGACTGGCTGGCCGTTACCTTTCGCGAATCGGGGTGGGATGTGAAAAAACTGAATAAGCTCATTGTCATGTCGGCTACCTACCGGCAGGACTCCCGCACGGGCCGGGACGTACGCGAGCGCGATCCCGAGAACCGCCTGTATGCCCGCGGACCGGCGAACCGGATGTCGGCGGAAATGATCCGCGATAATGCATTGATGGCGAGCGGGCTGATGAATGCCAAAATTGGCGGAGCAAGCGTAAAACCGTATCAGCCGGAAGGATTATGGTCGATCAATAATACCACTTACACGCCCGATTCGGGCGATGCGGTGTACCGCCGGAGCTTGTACGTGATCGTAAAACGTTCGGTACCCAACCCTACACTCGGCACATTCGATGCGACCACCCGGAGCTTCTGCGTCGTGCGCCGGCAAAAAACGAATACCCCGTTGCAGGCCCTGGTAACACTGAACGATCCGACATTTGTAGAGGCCATGCGCGTTATGGGCGAGCAAATGACCCGCATGCCCGACGCCCGCCAATCCATTATCGCCACCTACCGGAAACTTACGGGCCGCAAACCGCCCGTGAAGGAGGTGGACCTGTTGCTTTCTTTACGGAAAGCGGAGGAAAATAAATTCAGGAAAGACCCGAAAAAGACGGCTGGCTGGCTGCACGCCGGACAGTACGTCGCCGACAAAACGCTCGACCCCGTAGTGCTCGCCGCCAACAGTGTCGTGGCCAGCACCATTCTCAATTCCGACGCCGCCATAACCAAGAGATAACCATGCAGCACCATCACGAAGAAGAATTTCGCCTGCATACCCCGGAATTCAACGAACTGCACCGGAAACTGGACCGCCGCCGCTTTCTGACCCAGACATCGCTCGGGCTGGGCGCATTGGCCGTAGGGTCGCTTTTCGGGCTCGACAAGCTTTACGGCTCGGCTTCACAGCAGGCCGCTGCATCCGCCGGGGACCTTGAATCGGAGATTTTAAGGGCATTGCCGCATATCGCGCCCAAAGCCAAGCGAGTGGTGTATTTGTTCATGGCCGGCGGCCCGTCTCAGTTCGAAACATTTGATTACAAACCCAAACTCATTCAAATGGCAGGCC
>CBIHPQ010000607.1:0-3318 GCA_966211825.1 uncultured Dyadobacter sp.
CCAAATGCGTGGGATTTAAGATATTGCTGCAACGCCGCGAAGAATGCATCATCCCCCACCAGCGACCGCAGCATGTGCAATATGCGCCCACCTTTTGCATAGGAATGGCTATCGAACATATTCTCACGGTCTTTATAAAAGTAGCGGATCATCGGCACCTGCTTGGTCTCCGATTCGGCCAGGTATTCTTTGGTTTCCTGCAAATTACCCCAGTCGGCTTCAAAGCGGCCGTCGTTGTACTCACTCCAAAGGTATTCGGCATAGTTCGCAAAAGACTCATTCAAAGGCAATTGCCCCCATTCCTCGGCGGTCACGTAATCACCGAACCAGTGATGCGCGAGCTCGTGTGCGATTACGGCGTCGGAATTGCCATCCACCAGCGAGCGGGCGTCGTTCTGGACACCTTCTTCATGAACGGTCGCGGTCGTATTCTCCATCGCACCTGCCACAAAATCCCTCACAGCAATCTGCGCGTATTTCTCCCACGGGTATTCAACACCGAAAATATTGGTAAAGAAACCCATCATTTCAGGCGTACGGCCAAATATCGCATGTGCGTCGGCACCGTATTTAGGTTCTACATAATAGCTTAGTTCCAGACCATTGGGCATCATATCCTTCGCCACCACGAAATCCCCCACGGCTATCATGGCCAAATACGGGGCATGAGGCAAAGTTTGCTTCCAATGGTCGGTACGCGTGCCCTTTTTACCTTCCATTTGCTCTACCAGCAAGCCATTTGAAAGGGTTTTATAGGTACTGTCGACGGTAATGTAAATATCCTGGGTAAACTTCTGATTGGGTGCATCGATCGTCGGGAACCAACAGGAACTGCCCTCGGTTTCTCCCTGCGTCCAAACCTGCCGCGGCTTACCTTCGTCGAGGCCATCCGCATTGATAAAGTAAAGTCCTTTATCCGAAGCGCTATCGTCCTCCTTGCCTCGTGGAACGTCGTTCGGCTTGGCTATGTAGTCGATTTTTACAAAAAGCGTGTCTTTGCGGGTATATTCCTGACCCAGTTTTATAGTGAGCTTGCGCTTGTCGTAGGTAAATTCCAGCTTCTTTTTGACTTTGCCGGCAATCTCCTCTGTCGTCAGATCACCATATTCGGCATTCGTATCCAGCAGTGAAATTCCTTTTATATCAAATCCCTTTGCGTCGAGTTCGAGCACATTTTGCGGATAGAAATGGGGCTTGAATTTCAGAATCGCGGATGCTGGCACCTGTTGCTTTACCCAATCGAGCTGTACATCCAGTCGCGTATAGATAATGTCGCTCTTGCGGGCTCTTTCCGGCCGGTAAGGACCTTGCTTGGTGACAGTACCGGGATTTCTTCTGTAAAGTGTGTCAGCCCCCACACCAGCCATAGCCGGAGCGCTGAATGAAAGTGAAAGAATGCCAAAAATTGTGAAGATCAATCGGTTCAAAAAAGGCCTTTTATTATCACCGGTCATATCCGCTTTCTGATTGATTGCTAGGAAGTAAGTCAATGTAAATAAGTTAATAAACAATTCTCTGGTGTTACCGGGCCCGCATTACACCCGCAGCAGCGCACCCGCTTCTGCGGCCCTTCTGGCCGGGATGTACGAAACAACCATAGTTATCATAACGACAATTACGCCGGTGTAGAGTATGTCTTCCCAAATTAATTTAACGGGATAAGCATCCACCAGCGAGGTGGTCATACCCATCGACACAAATCCGTACCGTGTTTGCAGCCAGCAAATCCCAATTCCGCCCAAAAGCCCCGCAATGGCGCCCGAGAATGCCACAATCGCGCCCTCGGTAATAAAAATTTTCCGGATCAGCGACTGCGTTGCGCCCATTGCGTACAGCATCGAAACATCCTTCTTCTTCTCGATCGCTAACATACTGAGCGAGAAAAAGATATTGATCGCAGCTACTAAAATAATCAGCGAAAGGGTCACTGCCACAAAAAGCTTTTCCATTTTTATTGCCCGGAGCAAATCGGCATTCAGCGAGTCCCGGTCTTTTACTACAAAAGCCTTGCCTAGCTTCAACCCGATCTCCTCACTCACGTCTTTTTCGGTATATCCCGGCGCAGTATAAACTTCCAGAGAGGTAATTTCACCTTCATGCCCCATCAGGCCCACAACCTGTTTTAAAGGTGCGATAATATAGTCGTCATAGCGCGCTTCGATGGAAAACACGCCTCCCGGCCGCAGATTAAGCTGATTGAATGCCTCGGGGGATGTGAGGTTGAGCGTTTTCGAGGTGGTACGCGGGTAAAGCAGTTCGAGCGGCGTGAATATATCTTCCAGCGAGATGGATAATGCATTCCGCACGCCTTCTGCAATAATGGCATAAGGCGTTCCATTGTTGCCCTTGAGGGCCAGCGAACCCTCGATCATAGCGGTATCCAGCTGTCCCTGCCGCTCGAAGGTACTATCGACGCCTTTGAGACGGATAATGGTTTGCTGGTTGCCGTAACGGGCCAGTGCATTGTCCTCCACCACCTGCGTCACGAGCTTTACACCCTTGACGGCCTTCAATTCATTCAGCAAGCCCGGCGTCACCTTAAACCGCTTCCCTTCCGCGGGCAGGATACGCACATCCGAATCGAAAGTCTTGAAAATTTTGCGATTGAGGTCCTCCATCCCGTTGAATACGGACAATACCACCACCATCGACATCGTCCCGACCGCCACGCCAGCCATGGCAATGCGTGCGATCAGACTGATGAAACTCCTTTTGTTACGCGAAAAAAAGTAGCGAACGGCAATCCGGTAGGAAATGTCCATGATGGCTCGAACTTGAATCAGTAGGTATCTTCTTCTTCGTCGGGCTGCGCAGGCGGAATCACCAGATCTGCGAACAACTGGTCCATTTTAGCCGCATATTCGGCGGTATCATCGATATAAAATTGCAGGTGCGGAACGATCCTGAGCTGATGGCGGACGCGTTCGGCGAGCTTCTGGCGGATGAAACGGGTATTTTCCCGGATCGTTTCCAGCAGCATGGTTTTGTTTTTATCAGGCAGGAAACTGAGATATGCCCGGGCGATACTCAGGTCCGGAGTTACCCGTACTGCTGTGATCGTCACGAAAGAACCGCTCGTCAGGTGCTGCGCATCCTTTTGAAAAATCTCTCCCAGGTCTTTCTGTATTTGTCTGCCTACTTTTTGTTGTCTTTTCGATTCCATATTTTGCATGTTAAACGGAGGGATTTTGCCGGTCCTGACCGCACATCCTGGTTCGCCAGTTAGGATGAAGTAAACTTACATCTCCTAAATCATTCCCTCGCTCCTTTCAATAAGTACAAATATCCATACTTATTTTGTTTTTGTAGAACCCGGCA
>CBIHPQ010000608.1:0-3298 GCA_966211825.1 uncultured Dyadobacter sp.
GAATGTGACTGGTTTCCAGGTTGGATTTAATATGTTTACAAAAAACATAACCATCCATGACGGGCATCATCACATCGCTGATGATCAGGTCCGGCATCATTTCCCCTGCCATTTTCAGCCCTTCCGCTCCGTTCTGAGCGCGGTAAAACCGGTAGTTTTCTGCCAGACTGTCGGAAACAAATTCGGCCAGTCCGGCATTGTCTTCTACGAGCAGGATTTTGGGTAAATGCATATCCGGGCCAGTCGAATGGCCATTCATATGACCATTAACCGGTAGCACCTCCTTCACCAGCTGGCCGTCGCCCTGCCGGTAAGGCAATGCCGCCGAGAACACGGTATCGAAACCATCAATCCCGCTTTTTACCGAAACCGTCCCACCCTGCAACTCCACGAGTTCCTTCACAATGGCGAGCCCAATGCCGGTGCCTTCCTGGTTGCCGGTATGCTGGTCGGCCTGGTAGAAACGGTCGAAAATACGGCCGAGTTGCGCATCCGGTATCCTTATGCCGGTATTGGCGACGGTTATGGCCACCCCGTCCGGTCCGGTGGTATGCAACGCCAGCAATATCCGCCCGCCTTCCCCGGCAAATTTCACCGCATTCGAAAGCAGGTTCGTAACAATCCTTTCGAGCTTTTCGTGATCGAACCAGTAATAACCGTTCGTTGCCTCGTTTTGAAAATCGAGCGTCAAATTCCTGGCCTCCGCGGCGAGCTGGAAAGTTTGAACGACCGCTTCGAGAAAGTCGCCCAGGTTTCCCCAGGCCTCGTTCACGCGGGACGTACCTGCTTCAAGCTTCGACAAGTCCAGCAGCTGATTGATCAGCCCCAGTAATTGCCGCGCATTGCGTTCGATCAGTGAAATGCGCTTGTTGTCCTTTTCCGGCCGGGGTTCTTCCAGCATTTGCCCGGCGGGGCCGAGTATCAGTGTCAGCGGCGTTCGGAATTCGTGGGTAATGTTGGAGAAAAACTTCGTTTTCATCTCGTCCAGCTCCCGCAGCTGTTCCGTTTCCCGCGCTTTCAGGTCCAGCTCTTTTTGTTTGAAAACAATAGATTGCTGCATACGGAGGCGGTTAATATAAACACTCAACAAACCGTAAACCAGTGCCAGCAATGCCAGAAAGTAGCACACGTAAGCCCACCAGGTTTGCCACCACGGCGGGCTGACCCGGATATGCAGTTCACGGATTTCGGGACTCCACACACCCAGCGTGTTCGAGGCGTTCAACCGGAGCAGGTAATGGCCCGGCCGCAAATCGGTATATTTTGTAACGGGCGTTTCGGTTTCGATCCAGTCGGCGTCCACACCTTCCAGCTGGTAGCGGTAGCGCATCTTATCGCTCCGGTTGTATTGCATCGCGGCGAATTCGACGGTCACGAAGTTCTGCCAGTGTTCCAGGTCGAGGTTTTGCATGGCGGCCACGGGCGGCGCACCTGTGGACAGCCTTGGCTCCAACGGCGCATTGTTGATGAATATGCCGGTAATGTACACCGGAGGCCGGTACCGGTCTTCGTTCACTTTGCGGGAGTCGAATGCGGTAATACCTTCCATTCCACCGAGAAAAATGCGGCCATCGGGCAGCGCGAGCGCGTGGAAGCGGTTGAACTCGTCGGCCATCAGGCCATCCTCCCGTGTGTAGGTACGCGTACGCAAGGTGTTTCTGTCTACCTGGGACAACCCCTGGTTGGTAGCCACCCACACATGGCCCTGGCGATCGGGAATGGCGGCATACACGACATTATTGGGCAGGCCATTCTGCGTGGAAAGCTGCTTGCATTGCCCGCTCCGCTTGTCGAACCGGCAAAGGCCACCGCCGAATGTGCCTATCCAAAGCAGGTTGTCGTCCAGCGGATCGGCGAAAAGGCAATACAGGTTATCGGCGCTCCGCGACCCCGCCGGTGCATGGCGGCCGTACCTTCTGATTTCCCCCGAAACTTTGTCGATCCGGTAGAGCCCGTGCATCGTCGTCGCCACCCAGATGTACCGGCGGTCGGCCACAATCTGGTGAATACCCGATTCAACGGCGGGCCGGACCGCATGCGGAAAGCGGGTCCAGACGCCATTTTGGTAGGAAAACAGCAGGCTGTCGTGCATGGCCCACATGCGGCCGTCGGGATCTTTCGCAAGGCTCACCGCCAGTTCAGACCGCTTGATATCCTTGATCTCTACGGGAAACGGAATGCTTTTAATGGTCCGCGAAGGCAGATCCAGCTCGTAGATCGGCGTCCGTCCCGCGCTGAACCACATTTTTTCAGTGTTCTCGAATGCATATCTGAAGTTGTAGGCAAAAAGACCTGACGGCAGCTTCGCGATCTCGCGCTGCGGCACATTCAGGAACGATTGAAGGAGTTCAGAAATGAAGTCGGTCGAATAGGCTTTTGTAATAAAATAACCCGCCCTGAGATTATACTTCCGGATTCCCTGGCCGTTGGTACCTGCCCAAAGCACATCGGAACGGTCTATGAACAGGCTTTTGAATTCGTCGACATCCGCCTGGACAGGAAATTCGGCGAGACTGTCGTCCGGGCCATAGCGGTAGAGCCGGTTCATTCTGAAAAAGTAGACATTATTCCTGCTATCGGTCACGATCGGGTGCCGGTATTGGGCTTCGGTATCCAGTACCAGCGGCCGGATGTCGGCATTACCTGAGCGCGGGTCGAGCAGCGCCATTCCTTTATCAAAAAGAAGCAATAGCCGACCGTCTTTCAATTCTTTCAATGCATTGATTTTGTGATCAATAGCACCTGTTTCCAGCACAGCCGAACGAAACCTTTCAAATGTATCGACGCCCCGCTTCTGCCGGAAAATACCTCCGTTTGTTAAAGCCCATACATTGCCAGCCCTGTCCTCTCTTACAAACCGCACATGCGCCTGCGCAATGGCGCTGGTATCCCCCGTTGAGCGGTGGTAGCCCCTTATTTTTTTGGTATTTGAATGAATATAATCCAGCCCGCCACCATCCGACATCAGCCACAGCCGTTGTTGGCCGTCGGCGTACATTTCTCTCAGAAAGCGTTTCCCGAACTGTTGCCGGTAAAATGCCTGGCCCGAAAAGTTCACAAAAGTTTCATGCACCGGGTCGAAAAGGTCGATCTGACCCTGGTCGGTCGTGATCCAGATTTTTCCTTCCGCAGTCGTCTGCAAGTTTTCAAGCCCTAATGAAGAAAGCGATGCTTCCTGTGCATCCGACGGTTGGAATACCTTGAAATTTCTGCCGTCGTAACGGCACAGCCCGTCACGCGTGGCTAGCCAGATGAACCCTCTTTCATCCTGCACAATACCCGGCACAAAACCCTGTGG
>CBIHPQ010000609.1:0-3291 GCA_966211825.1 uncultured Dyadobacter sp.
GCAGAATCGAAAGATGCATTACCAGTGGTCTCAAAAGCACTTGCTTCAAAAGATAGCAAGGTGAAGACGGCGGCCATTTGGGCGGCTGGTAAAATCGGGCAGGAAAGCAGCATCGCCAAGCTGATACCGGTTTTGAAAACAGCTAATGCGGATGAGATCGCAGCGGTGAAAAGCGCTTTGCTGACCATCAAAGGCGCGTCACTGGTTGACCAGGTTGCTACGGCCATCCCTACTGTCCCTGCTCCGGCGCAGGCGGCGCTGATCGACGTGCTGGCAGCGCGCGGAGCGAGTTCGAAATTGCCGGTTGTATCCGCGCAATTAAAGAATACGGATGCGGAAGCCCGGAAATCAGCCTTCAATGCATTGAAATCGCTCGCTACCGGCAATGACCTGCCGCAACTGTATACCTTGCTGAACAGCGTTGGTACAGCCGAGGAGGTTACTGCTACACAGCTGGCGATTAGCGCTGCTATCAAGGAAAGCGGTGACCCGAACAGCCAGACGGATGCTGTTTTGAAACAAATGCAAGCCTCTCCTGCCGATAAACAGGGCAATTACCTGGCGGTACTGGCCGGCATTGGCGGCAAAAAGGCGTTGGCATCGGTCGTTGAGGCATCCAAAAATGGCGATGCTGCCAAGAAGAAAGCCGCCATCGCTGCACTTTCCGCCTGGACGGACGCGAGCGCTGCCAAAGAATTGCTAGCCATAGCACGCAGTACTTCTGATTCGGATGATTTCAATGCTGCCTTAAATGGCTATGTTGCTGCTACGGCGAAATCCGGCAAAACCGCAGCTAACAAGGTGATCATGCTGCGCGAGGCGTTGGCGATCGCCAAAACTGATGCGCAGAAAGAAGCCATTTTGAAAGAATTGAGCCGTAGCCGGACATTCAATGCACTGTTATTGGCGGGTAAATACCTCGACAATGCCGGTACGCAGCAGGCAGCGGCGCAAGCGGTTATGAACATTGCATTGGCCAACAAAAACCTGTACAGCGCCGAAATCCGCGAACTGCTCACCAAAGCGGCACCGCTTCTGAAAGGACAGGACGCCGATTACCAGAGAGAATCCATTCGCAAGCATTTAGCGGAACTGCCGACTGGTGAAGGCTTTGTGCCGTTATTCAATGGGAAAGACCTTTCAGGATGGCAGGGATTAGTGCAAAACCCAATCGCACGCCGCAAAATGACCGCGGATTCGCTGGCTTACAAACAGAAAAAAGCGGATGAAGCGGCATTTAAGGATTGGTTTGCAAAAGACGGCGAACTGGTATTCTCCGGCCACGGCGACAACCTTTGCACTGTGAAACACTACGGTGATTTCGAAATGTACGTCGACTGGAAAATCCAGAAAGACGGCGACGCGGGGATTTACCTCCGTGGAACGCCGCAGGTGCAGATCTGGGATACCTCACGTGTGAGCGTAGGCGCGCAGGTGGGCTCGGGAGGACTTTATAATAACCAGAAAAACCCAAGCAAACCTTCGAAAGTAGCCGATAATGCCATCGGAGAATGGAACACCTTCCACATCACCATGATCGGCGACCGCGTTTCGGTGGACCTTAATGGTGAAAATGTGGTTGATAATGTAGTGCTCGAAAACTACTGGGACCGCAATCTGCCGATTTTTGCCAAAGAACAACTTGAATTGCAGGCGCACGGAAACGAAATCCACTACCGCGACATTTACGTTCGCGAAATCCCTCGTCCGGAATTCACATTGCCCGAAGCCGAGCAGAAAGACGATTTCAAAGTGCTGTTCGACGGTACCAATATGTTTGAATGGGTTGGAAACAAAACCGACTACTTCATTCAGAATGGCGAACTGGTAGTCGATCCTAAAAAAGGCGGAAAAGGCAACCTGTACACCAAAGACGAGTACAGCGACTTCGATTTCCGTTTCGAGTTCCAGCTCACGCCGGGTGCAAACAACGGCCTGGGAATCCGGACGCCGATGGAAGGTGATGCCGCTTACGCAGGTACCGAAATCCAGATCCTCGACAACGACGCGGACATTTATAAGGATTTGCACGAATATCAATACCACGGATCGGCCTACGGTATTATCCCTGCGAAAAGAGGATTTTTGAAGCCGCTGGGCGAATGGAACTACGAAGAAGTACGCGTCCAGGGCTCGAAAATCAAAGTAACCCTGAACGGCACGGTGATCCTCGACGGCGACCTTGCCGAAGCCAGCAAAAACGGGACTGTCGACCATAAAGAACATCCGGGACTTAAACGCACCAGCGGCCATCTCGGATTTCTCGGACACGGCTCCGAACTCAAATTCAGGAACATCCGAATCAAAGACCTGACCAAAGCGGCTCCCGAGCCGGCGGAGACAGGAAAGAAAAAATCTAAAAAGAAAAAGTAAGAAAAGAGCCCTGCGAAAATCGTGGGGCTCTTTTTTATTCGCAGATTTAGTATAAATTTGTACTAAATATGGTAACTATTTAAATTATCATGAAAAAGCACACACCCAAACAATATCCAGAGAACGATGATGCTCCGCGCGTTGTCAATGAACCTTATGCTGCTTACCATGGCGCTCAACATCCGGGCATCATCTTCAAATCTGCCCTGCAAGGCTCGGAAAGCCAGATGACCAGCTTCCAGAAAATCGATCTGATCCGGAAAGGCATCAGCAAGACCGATTTTGAGCGGTTTAAGGAAAAGGCTGGTTTAGATTACGATCAGCTCGCGAATGCATTGTCGGTGGCCCGGGCTACGCTCATTAACAAAAAGGGCGAAGACAAATTCAACCAGACTTTGAGTGAGCGCATTGTGAGTCTTGCGGATATTTATTCCTATGGTTATGATGTATTTGAAGATATAGAGCGCTTCAATAGCTGGGTTTTCAGGCCCAATCAGGCATTAGGCGGTCAGCGGCCCTTTGATTTTCTGGACAATCAGTTTGGCCGCGAAGAGGTCAAAAACCTGATCGGCCGGATCGACTACGGCGTGTACTCCTAAATGCCGTAGCTGATGATCGTTTACAGAGTGGGGCGTACACGTTACGCCCACGACGTCGATGGCGAAGGGGCACGTCTGCACGGCGGTCGCTGGAACCACCCGCTTACACCCTGCATTTACACGTCCGAAAGCCGCGCGCTGACATTGCTGGAATATACTGCCAACGTCAATATCGACGATATTCCGAGAGCCCTCAGCATTACCACCTTTCAAATAGACCCGGCTTTCATAATCGATTTGCCCGTGAGCGCATTGCCCGGAGACTGGAAAAATGCCCCTGCACCGGCTTCCACGAAGGATTTTGGCACTGCATTACTTC
>CBIHPQ010000610.1:0-3247 GCA_966211825.1 uncultured Dyadobacter sp.
TTTCTTGCTACCTTTCCACAGCAATTAACACTATACACCAAACGCTAAACGACTATGACAGAATTTCTGCTGCTGCTCCTGGCACACGTTCTTGTAGATTTTTATTGGCAGCCTACCCGCTGGGTAACCGATAAAAAGGCAAAAAAACACAAATCCCGCTATCTCTATCTCCACATTTTGTTGGTGATCATCGTATCGTATGTCGCCCTGCATCAGTGGGATAACCCATTACCAGCCATCGCACTGGGCATTGCGCACGGCGTGATCGACCTTGTTAAAATATCATTCGACGAAAAAGGATCGCTCACCTGGTTCATCGCCGACCAGGCGGCGCATCTGGCTACTATCGCGCTTGCAGCCCTCATTCTCACGAGCAACATCACACCTGGCATTGAGGCATTTACCGCATGGCTCAACACTCCAAAAACCCTGGCGACCTTATCCGGCGCACTCCTTTCACTATCCCCTGTCTCGTTCCTTGTGGGCATTCTCACCAGACCCTGGCGGGAGGAGCTCAGCAAACTCGCGCCGGATGCCGATGACAACCTCGCAAATGCCGGCCGTTGGATAGGTATGTCCGAGCGCCTGCTCATATTTGTTTTTGTTATTGTAAACCAATATTCGGCTATCGGCTTCCTGATCGCGGCCAAATCGCTGCTGAGGTATAATGACAAAGCAATCGATTCGGGTATTCCACCGGCTTATATCAGCAAAAAATCGGAATACGTACTTGTGGGCACATTAATGAGCTATACCTGCGCTATCGCGGTGGCACTGGCGGTACGGATGCTCGGTTAATATTTTACTGATCAGGTTAAACTTGTCGCTACTTTTTCCATCTAACCCCGGTATCTAAACTTTTTTACCATGAAGAAATCATTGCTGGCCATTTTGTTGGCCTTTGTAAGCTTCACAACTTTCGCACAACGCGGCGGCAATATGACCGCCGAGCAACGCGCCGAAAACCAGACCAAATCTTTGACCGAAAACCTCAAACTTTCGGACGACCAACAGAAAAAGGTATATGACCTAAGCCTGGTGCGCGCGAAGAAAATGCAGGAATTACGGGATGCCCAGAACATGGACCGCGAACAAATGCGCGCATCGATGGAGACATTCAACACCGAACTCGCCAAGATCCTGACCGTAGAACAACAGGAAAAATACAAAACCATGCTCGAAGATCGCCGGAATAACCGTGGCGGCGGAGGAGGTGGCGAGCCGCGAAACTAACGTCGGATTTTAAAGCAAAACAGGCTGCCATATGTGAAATATGGCAGCCTGTTTCTAAGGCCTGCCTTTCAGCACTTCTTTGATATACGAGCCAATAACAGTGGCAATCAACGCCTGACTAAAACTGCAACCCATCTCTACCGGAAACTCATTATTTGCCAACACTTCCTTGTCGCCCTTGCGGTAAAGCGGGCGTCCGTCGAGTTCTTCGAAGATTAAGCTAGCGCGAATCGTCTCGGTGAGTATCATGGTCTTTCACTTTGCTTCTAAACAAATATAGCGAATTCAATCTAACTCAAAATCAGCCTCAAAGCGCCATTTCCGTCTTGAACTCCGACGTGAAATGGAAATGAATGGCCGGATTGTTTTCGCGGTTCATGCGGATCATCCATTCTGATTCGGCAAGGAAAACCGGGTTCCGGTCTTTGTCATAGGCGATCTGGTTGCCTTTGAGGCGGATAAACTGATCCATCGCGGGCTTTTCATCGGCGGTGAGCCAGCAGGCGCGGGAGATGTTCATTGGTACCCAGCGGCATTTAGCACCATATTCGTGTTCGAGGCGGTACTGGATTACATCAAATTGAAGTTCCCCAACGGTACCTACTATTTTTCGATTGCCCAGATCAAGGGTGAAAAGCTGCGCCACACCTTCGTCCGTCAGCTGCTGAATCCCTTTTTCCAATTGCTTGGATTTCATCGGATCCATGTTGATCAACTCCTTGAAAATCTCGGGAGAGAAGCTTGGGATACCGGAGAATTGCAGGTTTTCCCCTTCCGTCAATGTATCGCCGATCTTGAAGCTACCGGTGTCGTAAAGACCTACCACGTCGCCGGGGAAGCCTTCGTCCATCACACTTTTATCCGAAGCCATAAAGGTAAACGGGCTCGAAAAGCGGACATCCTTGCCCAGGCGCACATGTTTATAAAATTTGCCCCGCTCAAATTTACCCGAACAAATGCGCAGGAACGCGATACGGTCGCGGTGGCGGGGATCGAGGTTGGCGTGGATTTTAAATACAAAACCAGTGAATTTCGATTCAGTCGGCTCTACTTCGCGCACGTCTGTCGGGCGCGGCTGCGGGATCGGCGAAATGTCGCAAAATGTATCCAGCAACTCTTTGATACCAAAGTTATTGATCGCACTTCCGAAAAATACCGGCGCGAGCTGGCCCTTCTGGTAAGCCTCCTCCGAGAATGCATCGTAAACGCCCTCTACCAGCTCCACATCCTCGGTCAGTTGTTCGGCGTCTTTCGACCCCAGCAATTCCGTCAGCTTTTCGTCTTCAAGATTAACCGTCGCGACGTCGGCCTCGATCTTCGTCTTATTGATTTTGAAGAAATACAGCATCTGCTCATACAAGCTGTAAACGCCTTTGAAATTGGCCCCCATATTGATCGGCCAGGTAAGCGGGCGCACGCGGATGTTCAGCTTGCTTTCCAGCTCGTCGAGCAGCTCAAATGGGTTCTGACCTTCGCGGTCGAGCTTGTTGATGAATACGATCACGGGTGTATTGCGCATGCGGCAAACTTCCATTAATCGCTCGGTTTGCTCTTCAACGCCCTTTACGCAGTCTACCACCAGGATTACACTATCCACTGCGGTCAATGTGCGATAGGTATCTTCGGCAAAGTCCTTGTGACCGGGCGTGTCGAGGATGTTGATCAGCAGGTCCTTGTATTCAAATGTCATTACCGACGTGGCAACCGAGATACCACGCTGCTTCTCGATCTCCATGAAGTCGGAAGTCGCCGTCTTCTTGATCTTATTGGACTTTACCGCGCCCGCCGTCTGGATCGCACCACCAAAAAGGAGCAACTTTTCGGTCAATGTGGTTTTCCCGGCATCGGGGTGGCTGATGATCGCAAACGTGCGACGCTTCTTGATTTCTTGTAAATTACTCATATATATCGCTGCCCGGAACAGACAGTCATTTTTCAGGAGCATCACCTAATCCTCTTTATTTCAAAGAATTGGCAATACATTACCTATTGTGACAGAATTGCAAAATTTGCA
>CBIHPQ010000611.1:0-3225 GCA_966211825.1 uncultured Dyadobacter sp.
TGCCTGCCGTTCGAAAAACGTTGATTTGTACACGATCGGCGATAGTTTTACGACGATGGACACCAGTTTCTACGCCGGTCGCAGGAACCACCACATCTGGCTCGGAACGGAGGTCGATACCGTCACACTTGATCCGAAAGTGCGTTCCATTCTCGTCATCGAAGTCATCGAACGGACAATCCAGGAGCGCCTGCGGGAGCATTATGCCGACCTTTACATCCGCCGCGGGTTTCAGGTGAGAGGCAAAAGCCAGCCGCTTGCCCGGCCGAATGCGGGAACCAGCGACAGGTTTTGGGAAAACACGTTGAACTCGGAAATCAACCAACGGCTGGAATTCCTGCTTTTTAATTCAAATATGGCATTAAAATGCAAGGAATTGAAAGCGGACCTCATGCTCTCCTTGTTCGGGCGCACGCATCCGGGCTCACTCATTTCGCGCGACCAGCAGTTTCTGTTCTATGAAATTGAGGCAAGTAGGCAAAGCGTTCTCTCTCCATTCACCCCGCTTACGGACGCAGATATCGACAGCGTGGCCATTAACATGAACCGAATCCGCATGCATTACCTCAATAGCGGCTTCACCGAAGTGTATTTTTGCCTCATTCCCAACAAAGTAACCGTCTGCGAGCCGGGCCGTCACCCCCACAACAACCAAATACGGCGCATCGAACAAAGCCATTACCTCAAAACCCCGCTTCTAAAATTAAGCAACGAGCTCCTCCAACACCCGGAATGGTTTCACAAGAGCGACGGGCATTGGAATGTGAATGGTAAGCGGCTGTGGTTGAGGTATGTGAATGGGGTGGTTTTGTCATTGTCGGCGAGGTAGTAGGATTATATCACATCGGGTATAATTATTGCTAATTATTTGTTTTTATACCTTTTAGGGTATAATTTCATTAAATTTATTATTTTTATACCCTAAAAGGTATAACATGGCTCAACTTCCACGATTTGTTAAGGAAAAACGTAAATCAGTAGGTCTTACGCAGGAGCAACTGGCACAGAAGGCGGGCGTAGGGTTGCGCTTTGTCCGCGACTTGGAACAAGGTAAAGAATCCTTGCGTCTCGACAAAGTGAATCAGGTTTTGGCATTGTTTGGCAAAGAAGTAGGAGTAGTAAACCTCGAATCGTAGTCATTATGGCGAGAGCGCTTATTTATTATCAGGAGGCCCTGGCAGGCTATCTTTCGGAAACCGACGAAGGATTTCTGTTTGAATATGACACTGCCTATCTCGAACTACCCGATTCAAAACCGGTAAGCCTCACATTGCCTTTACGGAAAGCGCCTTATCGAAGTAATGTGCTGTTTGCGTTCTTCGATGGGCTAATACCTGAGGGCTGGCTTCTGAATGTTGGACGGGAGTATTGGAAATTGAAAAGCAATGATCGTTTTGAACTGCTTATAACGCTTTGCCGCGAATCGATCGGCGCAGTTAGCGTGGTGCCTGAGGAGGGGGATGAAAATGCCTAATTGTCTATTTTGCTATAAACCAGTTGAGGAAGGGGAGCAGGAATACCATGTGAAATGCTGTAAATCGTTTTTCGGCCTGGCAGTCTTGCCTGAATTACATCTTGATAAAAAATTGCTTGAAGAACTGGCAAATCAGACGGTTAATCAGCGCATTGCTGTGACCGGCGTGCAACCCAAACTTTCCGTCGATCTGGCAAAGACCAGAAAGGGCGGCGAACGGTTGACGATCGTTGGGTTATGGGGAGAATACATCCTGAAACCCCAACACGAGCAGTTTATGCATATGCCCGAAACAGAAGATTTGACAATGCATTTGGCCAGCCTTTTCGATATTAAGGTTTGCAGGCATACGCTCATGCGCACGTTGGAAGGTGAGCTGGTATATCTCGCGAAACGATTTGATCGTCAGAATGGGCAAAAAATACATGTGGAGGATTTTTGCCAATTGTCTGAACTATTGACCGAGCAGAAGTATAAAAGTTCTTATGAGAAGATCGGCAAGCTAATCCGTTTGTACTGTACATACAAAGGGCTGGACGCTCTGACGTTTTTTGAACTCGTTCTTTTTTCCTATCTGACTGGGAATAATGATATGCATTTGAAGAACTTTTCGGTCATGCACAGCGATGGAGAAATAAAACTTGCCCCGGCTTATGACTTGTTGAATGTAAATCTTGTATTTCCTGACGACAAAGAAGAGCTTGGTCTTACGCTAAATGGCAAGAAGCGAAAACTAACAAAAAAGGACTTCAATACTTTGGGTACAAGTCTCAGCCAACCCGAGCGTGCCATTGAAAATGTTTACCAGAAATTTACAAATGGACAGAACGAAGTGAAGCGTTTGATTGAATCGTCGTTTCTACCTGCCGACTGGAAGGAGCGTTATCTCGCGATTTGGAATGAAAAGGTTAAAATCCTGATCGGGTAGGCCGAATGTCAAACATACAACCGCAGGCAAATTTCACAAAAGAAACTCCTCCGTTTCGTCCGCCCGAGGTACTCCTTATGAAACGGAATATCGCACCGCGGGCAGATCTTCTTCGTGTGCGCCAGCCAGTGTTTCTTTAAAGTAAACTCCTTCTTCCATTCCAGAAAATCGAAAGCATAGTTCCGCGTTTCTTTGACCATTTCCTTCAATTTAGCGTCGGGAATTTCGCCTAGTTTGCTTTGCGGGTGCGTACGTATGCGGAACAGGACTTCGTTTTTGATGATATTGCCGCTGCCGGCAAAGATGTTTTGGTCCAGAAGCGCGTCGCAGGCCAGCATTTTGGGGTTCTCTTTTAACTTTTTGAATGCGGCCGTCGGCTTCCAGGTTTTGGACATGATGTCTGCCGACCAGTCGTAAATTTCATCGGCAGGTTGGTCGATCAGCTGGACAGACGAGGTGTAGAAGTTCAGTTCATGGTCATCGAAAATGAGGCTTAGTCTCGGCGGGGTCTTCTTTTGTTCATCGATCAGGTAGGAACCGAAAAGCATGAAATGAATGCGTACGGTAAAATCCTTGAAGCAAATCAGGAAATGTTTTCCCCATGATCTGAAATCAGTCACCTTCTCTCCAATCAGCCGGTCTTTATCGATCTTCGAATTCCCTTCCACATGGCGGATGATCTTTCCTTTCAGCCCCAGTTCTTCAACGGCTTCCCTTAAAATAACAATCGACGGTCCTTCGGGCATAGCGTGTTTCGTTTTTTCGACCCTACTCTAAAAATGTGCCAGAGGAGGAAGGGAGGAAGGGAGGAAGGGGAGGAAGG
>CBIHPQ010000612.1:0-3223 GCA_966211825.1 uncultured Dyadobacter sp.
ACGACAGCACCGTACCAGATACTGCGCCGTTGGCTAAAAATATGTCAACTACTTTGCTCCAATCTTTCGTAACTTTTTTATAGACTGTCTGACCGGTTTTGAGATAGTAGTAATGGGCAACGGCCATAAAGAAGGGCATGACCATTCCGATGCAGGAAAATATGATGTGAAACCCCAGGGAAAGGGCCATTTGAGATCTGGCGGCTATGAAGTCGTTCATGGGAATAGATTTACTGAAAAAATATCGTTTTCCGGGTTAGGAACAGCTGCCAAAGGGTATTTCAAAACTAGTCAAGACTTTTTAGAAGAACCATCATTTGCACCAAAATGATCGACTTTCTGGCCTTTTTTTATCAAAATGTTTTAAGCGGTGAAAACAACCATGAACAGGATGAAACAAATCATTGCCATACTGCTATTACTGGCTGGCGGCGCTCAGGCGCAGTTCAAACAACCGTGGGTAATCGACGCCCGGCACATCAAGGCCGACAGCCTGCTCTGGGACCTGGACGAGCTCAGCAAAGCCCCGCAATCGCGCTGGCTCGATAGCACGGGTACCGTGCGGTCGCTACTTTATAAGAGTGTCGATTTTGAGGGAAAGCCTACGGAAGTTTTCGCCTGGTATTCCAACCCGGACCTGATCGCCGGCCGGCCGGCTACCAACCACAAGTTCCCCGGCCTCGTCCTGATCCACGGCGGCGGTGGCAAGGCTTTTCGCGAATGGGTCGAAAAGTGGGCGAATGAGGGTTATGCGGCTATCGCGATGGATTTGTCGGGGAATGGCGCCGACGATCAGAAGGTAGAGCAGCCGGGGCCGGAACAATCAAACGAAAACAAGTTTCAGAAAATCGAAAAAGGCGACTTGCGCAATGTATGGACTTATCATGCGGTTGCCAGTTCTATTCTGGCGCATTCGTTGCTTTTAAGTTTTCCGGAAATCGATCCGCTCAGGACCGGTGTGACGGGCATTAGCTGGGGCGGTTACCTGACCTGCCTCGTGGCGAGCCTCGACAGCCGTTTCATCGCCGCTGCACCGGTTTACGGGTGCGGTTTTTATGATGAATCCGATGTTTTTAAACAAAGCCTGAATGCATTATCGCCCGCCGCGAAGGCCCGGTGGATGAAGTTTTTCGATCCTTCGGCTTACCTGTCTTACGCCAAGCCATTTATGTATTTTATTAATGGAAACAAGGATAAGCATTACAATGTGGGCCCTTACATTAAAACCTACGAACAAAGCAGGAACAAGCAGATCTGCATCATTCCCGACATGCCGCACAGCCATCCTGACGGCTGGGCGCCGGTAGAATTACGTACGTTTTTCGACGGTGCATTGAACGCCAACCCGCGGCCATTTGTAGGCGCGATGGTCATTACTTTGGAAAACAATAAGTTAACGGCCGTTCTGAAACCCGTCGCGGGCAAGCAGGTAGCCTCGGCGGAGTTTTATTATACCAATGACACTACCTCTGACAACGAGCATCGCGCATGGCAACATAAACCGGCCACGATCAATGCAGAGACGCAAACCATCGTCCAGCCCATTCCGCAGGGCGGTTATAAGTATGCGTTCTTCTATCTGAAAGATACCGACGGTGTTTCGGGTACGACGGTGTTTTTGAAGGATAGTGGTCTGGATTAGCTATTTTCCGGTGATTCCGCCCGCTTTTCCGCCAGCCGCCGTTTTACAATATCGCCCGGATATTTCAGTGCCAGTTCGCGGATGTCGTAGGTGAATTCTTTGAAGGTTTCTTCCCATACTTCGGCTTCGCCGGGTTCGTATTCGTAGAATCCATGTGAGTTCAATACGCCCTTGCCGCCCTCACGCACGACTTTGTCGATGAGTTCGGGTACTTCGGTGCTGTTGTTGAGGGTGGGGAGCAGGTTTTTCATCACGGTATGATACGCGGGAACGCCGGTAAGGTCCATCCAGCGGAATACGCCCACGAGCGTCATAAAGTAACCCGCATTGTTGCGGCACGAGCGGTCGACGTCCTCAATCGTCGCGTAGCCGTTTTCGACCAGACTGATCGCCTCGCGGTACATGGCGTACATGAGTCGGTTGGTGATAAAGCCCGCAATGTCCTTCCTGACCAGAATGGGCTCTTTGCCCCACAAATGCGAGAGATCATAGAGGTATTCACCGTTTTTAATGTCCGTATCGTCCCCGCAGATGATTTCCAGAAAGCGGGTCGTATGCGCAGGCTCGGTCCAATGCAGGCCGAGGAAGCGGGCCGGGTGCTGCGTCAGTTTTTGAAGCTGACTGATCGGGATGGCGGAAGTATTGCTCGTCAGCAGGGCGTCGGCCGATATTTCCTTTTCAATCTTTTGATATACCGCATTCTTGACGTCGATATTCTCGATCGTGCATTCATTTACCAGTTTACAAGGATAGAGTACCGAATAATCTTCGGTGATGATCAGCTTCCGAAGGTAGAAATCCGGTTCATTTTCGATAATGCCGTTTTGCCACGCGTTTTGCAGGTGTTCGCGGATGCGGCGTTCGGCGTGGTCGAGGTCGGCGGGGATGGGAGCGACGGCCGCAACCGGATGGCCGGCGATGAGCAGACAGGTGACAATACTGCAACCCATTAGACCAAGGCCGACGATGCCGACAGGTATTTGATTTGGATTCATTTCGGAAAGCGGATTTAGGATTTATAGCGGGAATATAACGGTAAAAGCGCTTTCAGATCACGGCTTACTACAAAAAAAGCCCCGGAACCAATGATTCCGGGGCTTATATCGACCTGTGTCAGATCTAGCGTGACCAGCTATCTACTTCACTTTCCACCTCTTCTCTGGTTTTGCCGATCTTCTTCTGAATTTTTCCAAGAAGTTCGTCTTCTTTTCCTTCTTCATAAAGCAGGTCGTCATCGGTCAAGTCAGCGTATTGTTGCTTGAACTTTCCTTTGAGTTCGTTCCAGTTACCTTTAACTTGTTGTGTGAATGAGCTCATGATTGTGTGGTTTTTAGTTTGATAATGGCGCTTTTTCAAACGCTTTGTATGGTTTCAATTTAAATAACCATTCCAATGCAAAAACCGGCTTTCTGGCTGTATTGGCACTAATCAATGAGCAAAAATTTACACGAAACGTCCCAAAAGCGTCGCTAGTGAGCCGCGCGATGTCAGTCTGAGGGGCGGGGGAGCAGTGGCGGGGGGGACGGCGTAGACAGCGCGCAGCCAGACCAGAGCCCAAAACCAGATTGAAAAACACCAAGA
>CBIHPQ010000613.1:0-3215 GCA_966211825.1 uncultured Dyadobacter sp.
GGGCGCAAAGGGTATCTACGTGCTCGGCGGCTACGGCAGCCTGACGGGCCAGCAGATCCTGAACCCCAGAAACTGGAACGATTTACTTCTTTTCGACCTGCGCACGCGGCAATGGAGGAAAGTTTACGAAACCAATGCAGACCTGCCCCAACTGAACTTTGCCAATTCCCTCGTTTTCCCGGACGGTTATTTTTATGCATTAAGTTTTCCCAAAAACCGCTACAACTCCGAGCTGCAACTCGTACGCGGCTCGCTCGATAAGCCGGAGTTTAAGGCGATGGCGACAGCTATCCCCTATTCTTTTCACGACACACATTCCTACGCCGATCTATTCTATTGTCCCGACAGCAAACAGCTTGTAGCATTCACTATGACGCGCGCCGAAGACGATAAGCAGACGGTCATGCACGTGTACACGCTGCTCACGCCCGTACGCGAGGCGCATACGGAAGTTGACGTCGCAGCAAACGGACCAATGCCGGTATGGTGGCTGGTAGTGGCTGGCGCAGTGCTGCTGGTCATCGGTGGGTGGCTGTTTTACCGAAGGCGGGGCGCATTGCCCAACACTCCCAAACCGGAAAGCTATTTGCCCGCGGAGGCGATACCCGTTGCTGCCCCATTACGCAGAAATGCCAGCCCTGCATCATCGGCAGAGAAAAACAGCATCTCCCTGTTCGGTGATCTGCAGGTGACGGACAACGAGGGAAACGACATTACCCAGTCTTTCACGCCGCTGATCAAGGAGCTATTCCTCGTGATCCTGCTGTATACGATCCGCTGGAAAAGGGGGATTAATTCTGATAAATTAAGAGAGTTGCTATGGTCGGATAAATCGACGGAAAGCGCCAGGAACAACCGCTCGGTGAACCTGACGAAACTGAAAGCGATCCTCGCGAAAATGCCGCATTGCCAGATCACGATGAGTGCGGGGCACTGGAAACTGGATTTTGACGAAAATGAGGTGCATATCGATTACCTCGATTTCATGAACATCACTTCTTCCAAAACCATCGACCGACCGATGATCGAGGCGTTGACCGGTATTACCAATAAAGGCAGTTTCCTGGCAAATATGGAGTTTGAATGGCTCGATCCTTTCAAATCGGAGATATCGAATGTTGTCGTCAATACGTACCTGAACTATGCAGGGAGCATCCCGATGTCGGACGATCCGGAACTGGCGATCCGGCTCGCCAACAACATTTCGTATTTCGACCCGGCCAATGAAGAGGCGATGGTCCTTAAATGCAAGTCGTTTGCACAACTGGGCAAGCATTCGCTCGCCAAAAGCACATTCGAAAGCTTTACCCGCGAGTACAGCAATATCTACGGTGAAGAATTCCGCCGGGAGTTGGCCGATATTTTGAAATCGACCGACAGCCCGATTTGGTAAGGTTGTATTTTAAACGGGTTATCCGGGTTACGAAGTTTCGACAAGCTGTATTCAAGGTATGGCCCAACGGACATCACTACATTGCCTCCTGCAAAAAGCTCTTTTCCAAAACCTGCATTAATCCATACGAGGTTCTTTTTAGAGGAAAGGTCACGGCTAAATTCCGCACCCACGTCGCCAAAGTAGTTGCGCAGGAAATGCGACCGACGAACGCTGTGCTTTTTAACAGCCAGCCCTACGAGGCGCACGGTGCTGTTTTCCTCTTGGGGAATTCCTTTTCTTATTACCTCATAATTCCCCGAAAGATCCGGCCCGACGGTGAATTCGCTGGTGGCGATCTCGTACCGGTACGACTGTTTGAACTGCCCATAGTTGAGCAACAACTGAAAACCTTTGCGCTCCACCCCTGCCGAAAACTTGTATCCGACAGTTTGTGCGGAGATTTTGCCGGGCAGAACAAAGTTTTGGTATACAACACCATTACCCGGCCTTACGGTCAGGATCTGGAAAGTACGGAGCGGCGTAAAACCTGCGATAATGCCCCAGCCTTCTTTAAAGGCATATTCGAAACGCTTCCGGGGCTCTCCGGGCGTGATGAGGCTGTCGGGCTGCCAGTTGTATTGTGGAAGGGCCATTGGCCTGTGATCCAGCACCCCGATGTCTTGATCGGCCAGCGAGGGCCCTTCCAGTTCTTTAATATTATTGAGAGCAACCGTAGCGCTGTCAGCCGGCTGCAATTCCATTTTTTTCAATTCCGATTCCAGGAATGTCCTGTCCGCCGGTGAAATATCGCCGTCACGACTCCAGAGCGAACCAAACGATGGGTCAGATCTGATCTTTTCGACCATTTTCACGATATCTGCCCGCTTTACCCGGTACGATTTCGCGGCGGCGCGGATTGCAGGCGAAGGGCTTTCAGGCCTGTCGGCACGCAGTTCTGTTTCTGCTTTTTGCAGCTCCTGCACGGGTAAACGGCTCGTCGCGGGTGGTGCAGGCGTCGTAGGCTGCTCTTCCGGGAGCGTCTGCGGCACCAGCTGTTGTATCTTGGTCAACACCTGATTTTCTCTTACCGCCGGCGCCGATACAAAGTATACCGCCCCGGTCAATGCGATCAGGAGGGCCAGCGAGGCTATCAGGCTCGTCTGCACCATGCTTGTACCACCGCCCAGCCCCTGGAAGATCTTTTCCCGCAGGGTCGGATCGGGCAGCCTTTCAAAATTATCGAATCGTTGCCGGAGGGCGTTCCGCAACTCCTCATCGATACGCTCGTCAGAAGATTTCATATTGCGTAATACCTTTTTCCTGTAACTTCTTCATTAACAAATTCCTTCCTCTTAAAAATTGCGACCGTGAAGTGCTGTCCGAAATAGCCAGCATCTCGCCGATCTCGCAATGGGTGTAACCATCTATCAAATGCAGGTTGATGATCATCCGGTATCCGTCCGGCAATGTGTTGATCACATTCAGCAATACGTTCATGTCGATCTGAGTGATAATCTTTCCATAATCGCCCGAATCTATCTCGCGCTGGAAATCGTCGAAGTTCGAATGCAGCTGTTGCTCTTTCGTAGTCCGGTGATAATAGTTAATCGCCGTCCTGATCACCACCGATTTCACCCAGCTGTCGATCACCTCCACGTTTCTTAGTGCATCTATATTTTTAAAAACCTTGATAAAACCTTCCTGAAAAATATCCTCTGCCTCCGCCTTTGTTTTTGCATAACGCAGGCAAAGCCCCAGCAACCTGGACTTGTACCGTTCATAGAATGCAGTCTGCGCCCTGGTATCGCCGGCTTGACAAGCCCGTACCAGATCGGCAAGC
>CBIHPQ010000614.1:0-3201 GCA_966211825.1 uncultured Dyadobacter sp.
CGTCGGCCGATTTTGGTGCGGTAATCAAACGCAGCCGCGGCGTGGCCGATACCATGAGCAAAGGGGTGTCGTTCCTGATGAAAAAGAATAAAATCGACGTCATCATGGGTACCGGTAAAGTGAAAGGTCAGAAAACGGTTGAAGTAACTGATAAGGATGGCAAAAAGACCGATTACAGCGCTTCAAAAGGTGTAATCATTGCAACCGGCGCACGTGCACGTGAGTTGCCGAACATCAAGCTGGACGGCGAAAAAATCATCGAATACCGCAAGGCGATGAGCCTCGAAAAACAGCCGGCTTCCATGCTGGTAATCGGCTCCGGCGCGATCGGAATGGAGTTTGCTTATGTCTATAACTCAATGGGAACCAAGGTTACCGTCGTGGAATTCCTCCCTAATCTGGTTCCGGTTGAAGACGAAGAGATTTCAAAAGAGATCGCGAAGCAGTACAAAAAGATCGGTATCGAAACTTTGGTGAACTCTTCGGTTGAGAAAGTGGATACCAGCGGCAAAGGCTGCAAAGTATCGGTAAAAACGCCGGATGGTGAGAAAACTTTCGAAGTAGATATAGTGCTTTCAGCAGCAGGTATTATTTCAAATATCGAAAATATCGGTCTGGAAGAAACTGGCATTAAAACCGAAAAAGGCAAAATCGTCGTGAACGAATGGTACGAAACCAGCGTGCCAGGCTTCTACGCGATCGGTGACTGCGTTCCCGGTCAGGCATTGGCACACGTGGCGACTGCCGAAGGTATTATCTGCGCTGAGAAAATCGCCGGACACAAAACCGAAGCACTCGACTACGGAAACATCCCTGGCTGTACTTACTGCCAACCTGAGATCGCATCAGTAGGTTTCACGGAGAAAAAGGCAAAAGAGGCAGGTTACGATATCAAAGTAGGTAAATTCCCATTCAAAGCTTCCGGTAAAGCGGTTGGAGCGGGCGTTACCGACGGTTTCGTAAAAGTGATTTTCGACGCGAAATACGGTGAATTCCTCGGAGCCCACATGATCGGCGCGAACGTGACGGAAATGATTGCAGAAGTAGTAGTAGCCCGCAAGCTGGAAACGACCTCACACGAGATCATGCGTGCGATCCACCCACACCCAACCATGTCGGAAGCATTGAAAGGTGCTACCGAGGCGGCTTACGGTGAGGCGATTGATTTGTAAAAACGACCGCTGCCAACTTATCGTTGGCACTCATATTATTTAATGCACAATGCCCGGGAAAGCTCCCGGGCATTGTTGTTTTCGCCGAAGTCTTACTTCACCTTCTGCCGACGCTGCATTGCCTCCCGCCAGGTCGTCAAAACTATCCCTTCCTTCTCGATATATTTCTTAAATTCCGGGTCGATCATGGCCAGGAAATCGCCTTCACGGGTGGGCCATGAGTCGGAGATTTGCGGGAATACTTCGGTGTGGATCGTGCAATGCATGATGACCATCGTAAGTCCGGGTTTCAGTTTTCCAAGTGCCTCAATGTACTTCGCGGTTTTATACTTTTGAAGCGCCTTTTCCGACTTGTCACCGTTAGCAGGCCCTTTCCAGCCGTAGCTGCTGTTTTCGAGGTCATCGAGCACCGGTAATCCTGCATTCCAGAGTTGCTTCCCTACTTGCTGGGTCATTGCGAGCCTTTCTGCAATCATTTTTTCTTCTGCCTGGATAGCCGTGTTATGCCCGCCGGGGAACATGACGGGGATTTTTTCCTGCATTCCTACCTTCAAATATCTTTCCAAAAACTCGGGCTTCGCAAACAGCGTGCCCATATGCGAGTCGAGGTGCGTAGGCTCGAAGCCCATTGTGCGTGCGCGCTCGAGCTGCGCGCGTATTTCTAGTTCCACTTCATCCGGCGATGCGTTCTTCACAACATCTGCCACACTCCGCCACAATGCGCCCTCAGTGTCTGTCAGGCCTTTCACATTGGTTTTGCCTGCCAGCGGACCCCAGCGGTAGTCTTTCCATTCCGACGTCATCGTCAAATGCAAGCCGGCATCAATGTCCTTATTTTCTTTCCAGTAATGCACAAAACCCGGCACCCAGCCGCACGGCATCATCACGCTCAAAGAGTTGGCAACACCTTCCCGGATGGCCTTGATAGCACCCTGGTTGGATTCATAGGACATACCTACATCGTCGACATGGATGATCAGCACCTTTTTGCCTTTGGGATAGCCGAGTTTTTCAGCATAAGTGGGTTCGGTGGTTTGGGCGGAAGCGATCGTAGAAATGGCTGCCAGAACAATCAAATACAATTTCTTCATAAATGGCTGTTGATTTTAAGGGCTTGAATGGCTGGTTATTAGTACGCTAAGGAAACACATTTGTACTACTTGGCAATGTACTCAGTTCTGATTAATAAAGCGTGGGTACAATGCGACGCCGGACGATGGCAGCACAATAGCCCAACCCTTTTCGCGTTATTTGCCAACATTTTAACGCATCCCCCTAACATACTGCATGGCTAACTCGCGCAACCTGTTAACCTGTCTGCTACTGTGCCTGATCATTCCCGCACATGCTCAGCATTTTTCCCTGAGTCGCCTCTTTTACCCCAATCTCACGCTTAAAGCAGATTATAATGTGCCTGCAAGCCTGGACGGGACTCGGGAATATGGCGTTTCGAGGACAGGTTTTTTCGGGATAATCCCCTTGCAGAGCGAGGTACAGCTGGGTTATAGCCTTCGCAAAAAGTTCGATTTGAGGGCCGTTCATACAGTGGCTATTGCTCAGTATACCCAAATCCAGCCGACAATAGACGGTAAGAATGACCCATCCAACGGCTACAAAACATTATCACTCGGTGTGATCCGTTTGCAGGCGAGCATTAAGGACCGGCTTTGGGTGTATGGCGGCGGATTAGGGATGACCGAGACAAATGAGACGTTTTTCAGCCCTCAGCCGTTTTTTTGGGGCGGTGCGGCGCGGATGCACATTCTCGGGCTCCGGACGCAGTTTATGTACGGGTCAGTCCTGGCTTATAATCAGAAGCTGCGGTTTATTCCGGTGTTTGGTGTAAACAAAGGATTGGGTAAGCACTGGCGCGTTTCTGCATTGTTACCTTTTATGGTCAATGCGAATTACAAGGCTACCAAGTGGTTTAACGTCGATTTTCTGGCCGGGTTGAGTGGTTACAGCGGTGGTTTCCAGGTTCAGATGCCGGAGGAGAAAGCATTGCGGCGGGAAAATTACCGTCAGATCA
>CBIHPQ010000615.1:0-3141 GCA_966211825.1 uncultured Dyadobacter sp.
TCACCAGAAGTTCAATAATGTCCGCGACCTGGCCGAGTACTATGCCGATATCGACACGGCACTGGCGGTTATCAAAGGCGAAGGCAATGAAAAGGTGCTGTTGAGCGGGCATTCGCTGGGAGGGCTGGTCATTTCACTTTATGCGGGCGAGCGCGCGGGCAAGGAGAAATTCGATGCGGTGTTACTCAACAGCCCGCTTTTTGCATTGAATATTAAATCCGGCCTGAAAAAAACGGCATTACCGCTGCTCATTAAGAGGGCTGAAAAACATCCGGAAACAACGATCGATTCCGGACTAAACCCGCTTTATGGCGAGAGCCTGCATATCACGGCGCACGGCGAATGGTCGTATAGCCTTGGTTTGAAGCCGTTTATCGCGCCGCCCGTCAATCTCGGCTGGATCAGGGCGGTTCATATGGGGCAGGAACGGCTTGCGCAGGGGATTCAGATCAACAAACCGGTACTGGTGCTGCATTCGGCCAAATCCATCGACGAGAAGAAATGGAGCGACGTTTTCTTTACCGGCGATGCCGTTCTGAATGTCAGCGACATTGCCCTCCAGGCCCAGAATATCGTAGGCCAATACAGCATTCAGGCTGTTCAGGGCGGGATGCATGACCTGGTCCTTTCCAAACAGCCCGTCCGCGAGGAGGTATATTCCACCATTTTCAATTGGGCGAAGCGCACGGTGAAGTAATTTTTCACGGATTCCGTCGCAATTCCGTTACACTTCAGTTTTCCTCCAAAATTTGTAGTTTCATTTGCATAAACAACAATGCTATGAAACTGCTGCTCATTGAAGACGAAAAAGCGCTGGCGACCAGCATTCAGAACTATTTTCAGCGCGAAAACTTCATTTGCGAATGGGCGGCAGATTACCGGACGGCCGTTGAGAAGATCCATATTTACCGTTACGACTGCGTGCTGGTGGACCTGATGTTGCCTGATGGCGATGGCCTGGAAGCCGTTCGGGAGCTCAAACGCAGCTTTCCGGAAACAGGTATCATCATTATTTCCGCTAAAAATTCGCTCGATGACCGCATTACCGGCCTCAATCTCGGCTCGGACGACTACCTCACCAAACCTTTCCACCTTTCGGAACTCAATGCGCGCGTGCAAGCCGTGATACGCCGGCGAAGCTTTCAGGGCAGCCAGCAGATCCGGTTCGGAAAGATCCAGGTCGACCCGCAGGAACATCTGGTGTTGGTAGGTCAGCAGGAAATTGTCCTCACCCGCAAGGAATACGACCTGCTTGTGTACCTGATCGCCAACAAAAACCGCGTGCTCACCAAGGAATCGATCGCCGAGCATCTCTGGGGCGACGATGCGGATTTAATGGACAATTTTGACTTTATATACACACACATTAAAAACCTGCGGAAAAAGCTCATGGATAAAGGCTGCCCCGACTATCTGAAATCCATTTACGGCGTCGGCTATAAATTCAGCGAGCAATGAAACTGCTGGAACGCATCCTTAAATACCAAATCATCACGTCGTTATGCGTGCTCACGCTGGGCGCGGTACTATTCTATTTTTCAGTGGATTACCTGATCGACCGGGAGGTAAATAAGGAGCTCATGCACAGCAAGGCAAAGGTGAGCTGGCAACTACAACATATCGACGAACTGCCGGTGTACATCCTGCAACTCGGCGACAGCCTGCAACTCGACCAGGTGCGCTATCCGGGCAGGATGGCGCTTGTGGAGCGGAAGCTGTTCAATGAGGCTGAAAACGAATACCAGCCCTACCGGCAACTGATCTTTTACGAGCGGGTCGAAGGTGCCTGGTACCGTGTGACGATCAGCAAGTTACTCGCGCAGCGGCAACAACTGCTGGAAGCGGTGGTCATGACCGTGACCTTCATTGTGGCCCTTTTGCTGATCTCGCTGCTCTTGCTGAACAGCTGGCTTTCCCGCCGGCTCTGGCGGCCGTTTTACAAGACATTGCGTGCATTGGATTCCTACCAGGTCGAAAAACATGAGGTACTTACTTTTTCCAAACAACATACCGTCGAATTCGAGCAGCTGAACCAGTCGGTAACGCAGTTCACGGACCGCCTGGCGGCCACTTACCAGAACCTGAAAGAGTTTACCGAAAATGCCTCGCACGAGATCCAGACGCCGCTGGCGGTGATTTTGTCCAAAATTGAAGGTTTGTTTCAGGACGAAAGTCTGAAAGAACCGCAGCTGGTAGCCTTGTCGGAAATCAGCGAGGCGGCCAACCGGCTGGCCAGGCTCAACCAGGCATTATTATTGTTGACAAAAATTGAAAACCGGCAAGTCCTCGCGGGCACCGAGGCAATCAACCTCGTGCCGATCATCAACCGTAAGCTCCGCGATTTGGAAGATCTGATCGAGCAGCGGGAAATTACCGTCAAAACGGAAATAGAGCCGACCGGGCCGGTAATGCACCCGGCATTGGCCGAAGTATTGGTCAACAACCTGCTTACTAATGCGATACGGTACAATGTAAATGGGGGCACGATTGATATTACGCTGAATGCGGGGAAACTGGTCGTCCGAAATACCGGGGAGCCAATCCATATCGCCCCGGAACTGCTATTCGAGCGGTTCCGCAAAGAAGGCACCCATTCGGCCTCGCTCGGGCTGGGGCTGGCATTGGCGAAAACGATCTGTCAGGTGAACGGGCAGGTGCTTACCTACGAAACAGACGGCCCGTGGCACATTCTCACGGTGACCTGGTAACGATATTCAAGATTTTTCATGGCTAGTAGTGCATAAAGGGAGGGTTTTTGATCCTCCCTTTTTTTAGGTATTTCAAAAAAATACACGACTACAAAATGTCTTCAGAATGTCCACAGGATTGCGACAGGATCACTATTGAAATTTGGATACACTTAATCAATTTGATAGCGATGACAAATTTCAGAAAACTTACAGCAGTAGCCCTCGCATCCGCATTACTGGGCGGGACCTCCTACGCTACTTACGAACATTTTGGCAAACCAGATACCATCTCGACCTGGGTGAGCAATGCGACCCCATTCGTAAAAGCCCGGCTGGATAGCAAGCCAGGTGCAGCTGATGGTCCGGCCGCCATGATACCCGCCGACTTTTCCTTTGCCTCCAAAAAAGCCACCGCCGCGGTGGTACACATCAAATCGACATTGAAACCCGA
>CBIHPQ010000616.1:0-3130 GCA_966211825.1 uncultured Dyadobacter sp.
TATTTTTTATTTTTCTTGAAATACAGTTTTAATATTCTACCTTTCTATCAAATTCATACCATCCTTTATCAAGTTATCAATACAAAATACTTTGAACTAATGGCCAATCCGGCTTAAAAACTAAGATTCCTCTTCTATTTCCAATTTGATTCTCAGCAGGATATTTCAGTAGGCTGTTCCATTCAGACAGCGCTCTGACGCTCCATAAATTTCTATATCCGGTATAGAAAAAATTAATGCTGTCCGATAGAATCTGAAAAACCTGTAACCGCCCACTGAACAAAAATTTTATGCGCTTCAACGGTCTGTCGCTGTCAACCATTCAACCACGTTTATTAACCATCGCATTTTTCTTTGCTCTGCTTCTTTGCCGGCCACCGGAGCTTCTCGCCCAACGCGAACTGATCCTGAACACGACGGGCTACGGCTTCGACCGAACGGCGCCAAACGGTGTTAATACCGAGCAATGGCAATACATTCAGAGATTTGCTAACCTGAAATACAACGGAAAGGATGCCAGCCCGACCGCCATCAGGCTGCACGTTCAATGGGAGCATTATGAGCCCACCCTCGGCAATTACCAGCGGGCAAAAATGGCCCAGGCGGTCAAAGCGATCCTGGATATCAATCCGAATATGAAGGTTGCGCTGCATTTCTCCTACCTCCGCCCGGGTTACTGGAACGACAGCTACCTTTCGACCGCCGATATTGCCCAAACCGCTACCGGCTCGCTCATGCGCGATGCCATTGCACACACTTATCCATCGGTTTATTCTGAATATGCTACCGGGCGTTTCCTTGCTTTCGTGGACGACGCGCTCGCGCAGGTGCAGGCTTATTCTTCCAGGATTCTATATGTAGCAATGGGCAACAACGGGTCGGAGGAGTTTTATATGCCGAACAAAACAGTCAACTCCGTCAATTATGCCGGCATGTTCGAAGCAAAAGCATTACAGGCGTGGCGCACGAAGTACCTTCCCACCCGCTTTCCGGGGCAAACCAATGCTACCTGGGGCCGTAACTCCTACCCCATCGCCAGCGCCCCCCAGCCGACAGACGGAAATTACAACTCTGAAATAGGCCGCGACCTGCATCGTTTCGCAGGGTGGGGCTTGCTAAAACTTTTCAAGGGGTTTTATGAGACCGTCAAAAGCCGTAATTCTTCCATTAAGGTCCTGCACTTCATATCCGATTTCGGCTCTGTGCAGGGCAATAACTGGCATTTGCATAGCAGCACGCTACTGCTCGCATTGGAATTGTCCGACGGTATTTACCATACCGATGGCACCAACCAATGGGACATTTGGAAGAAGATTATGGGAATTGACGTCATTAAGGGCACTTATCCCAATAAAATAGCCGGCGTCGAATTCGATCCGATCGACCTGGCCCAACCCGACGGAGGTTCGGGGATCAATGGGGGCATTCCCTATGAATGGTTCCCCCGCGCCTACAAGCACGGGGCGGATTATGTGCACATTGCCATGCATTACAACGATATTGAAATGCAACAACTCGCGCCCACGCTCGCATTGTGCCGCGAACTATATGTGACGCCGTCGTACCAGCCGCCGGCGCGTGCGGAGGCAGTTACGGTCAATGTCTTTCCGAATGTTTTCACCGGCAACTTCCTTTTCGATACCTGGAACCAGATGGGTGGGCAGAACTTCGGGCAAACGGACCTTCAACCAAAATCGGTCAGAATGGTGGATACGGGTTATTGGGAAAACGTCTGGGACGGGGACAACTACCTGCCCTGCTCGTTTTCTGTGAATGTTACTTCTTCGCCAAGCAAGCCTGTTGTGGGAACCCCGCTTACGCTGACTATCAATTGTCAGGGGCCCGAATGCAATACCGCCGACTACCTGTGGAGCGGCGAAGGGGCTGCCAACCGGACCGGCAACTCTATTACATTCAATGCCCCGAACTCTCCCGGAGACTACAATTATACAGCCAGAGCCACACGCAGCGGTTGCGGTGCCAAATCCAGCTCGAAGGTCGTGCCCGTGGCGCGTGCATTGCCCGTGAAGCTGATCGCCTTCACTGCCGCCAAAGAAGGCCGGGAGGCGCAACTGACGTGGTCAACATCCGAAGAAATAAATAGCGAAAAGTTCGATATTGAACGGAGCATCGACGGTAAAAAATGGGCGCGCATTGGAACGGTGTCAGCTGGTGGTGATGTGCTGAACACCGTCAGCCACTACAACTTCACCGACACGGACCCGGCAGAGGGCGAAAATCTCTACCGGCTCAAAATGGTGGACCGCGATCAGACGTTTTCGTACAGCCGCATTGTAAGCCTGAATTTCAAATCGGCTTCGATGGCAAGCATTTATCCCAACCCGGCTGCCGAGAAAGTTAAAATCTCGGCGAAGAACTGGGAAACTGTAAAAACGGTCAGGATCGTTAATACCACCGGCCAGGTCGTATACAGGTCAGACAAGCCGAAACAGGAGATCGATATACAGGGTTTGTCCTCGGGTTCGTACGTAATTGGCCTGGTACGGGACAATGGCACGCAGGAAAATGTCAAGTTCGTAAAGGAAGCCGGGAAATAGGATACGGACGACATTTGCCCAAAGACCAATTCTTGCTAACTTTCGAACGGAATCAGTTTTAAGAATTGTCAATGAGTCAATCTTCATCTTTGCATAAAATACATTTTATTTCGATTGGTGGCAGTGTGATGCACAATCTGGCCATCGAACTACATTTAAAAGGATTCGTTGTTACGGGTTCGGATGACGAAATCTATGAACCGTCGTCCAGCCGGCTCACGCAATATGACTTGCTTCCGCCTGTTACTGGATGGTTTCCGGAAAAAATCACGTCCGATCTGGAAGCCGTGATCCTCGGAATGCACGCCAGGCAGGATAATCCTGAGCTGGCGAAAGCGAAAGAACTGGGTATTAAGGTCTATTCCTATCCGGAATATATTTTCGAGCAAAGTCAGAACAAACAACGGGTGGTAATTGCCGGTAGCCATGGAAAAACGACCATTACTTCCATGGTCCTCCATGTTTTGAAATACAATAAAAGAAATTTCAACTATCTGGTCGGTGCGCAGATCGAGGGCTTCGATAATATGGTGAAGCTTTCGGAAAATGCGCCGTTGATCGTGATCGAAGGG
>CBIHPQ010000617.1:0-3121 GCA_966211825.1 uncultured Dyadobacter sp.
AGCGCATTTGATGTACCAGTTATCGCAAGTGATGTACTGTCCCCAACCGGGTCGGGTAATGCACATGAAAGGACCGGTTTTACTTGATAGATTTAGGCCAAATCAATCAATGTCGACTGAAAGCTAAAAACGCTCCATGCACTATGCTACTCACTTACGGTTCGTTTGTGTCGGGATTCTTGTAAAAGGGTTCAGTGACGCCGCATGGCTTTGCGTTTTGGCGCTGGCCATTTGCGTGCCTGCCATCGGCCAGGATAACACGGGTTACGACGATCTCCCAAGGCAACGGCTGCTGGTCCGCATTACCGCGCAATATATCCATACGATCAGTCAGGGGCAAATAGATATGGACTCGGCGATCCGCATTCCTTGCAAAGTGTATGGCCTGAGCTACCTGCTGCCTTACAACGAAGGGTACCACGACGGCAGGGAGCATGCAAGTACCCGGCTGATTGACGCCGGAAATATCAGGGAAGCCAGGGCACTTCTCGCAACGCTCCGGGGAACGGAGCGGCTTCGGATGCTGACTGAGCTGGGTAGTTATTTCATCTTCAAACCGGGTACTGAAACGGCCGATCTGAACGAAGCGCGTCTCTACATCGAGGAAGCGATTCTCCTGAGTGAGAAAATATCAGGGCCGTGGAGATTCGAGAACGTGCTGCTCAAAGCACATTTAACAAATCAATACGGACATCATGACAAAAGCCGAAAACTGTTCGGGATTGCGGAGAGATTAGCCGAGCGGTCGGGGAACGCATTGGCGCACGCGAGGGCGCTGATGCGTGCGGGGGAAGTACTGCATTACGGCGATCCCGAGCGACTCGCCAGGTTTGAGAAGGCGCTTTCCATTTATAAATCCAATAAAAAGGTCGATAGAGAAATTGACGCGCTGTCGCTGATCAATATCGAGAACTTTGTGGCCAGGCGGTACGACGCCGCGGAAGTCTTTCTGCGCGAAATCGTGAGGCTGCAAGCGGAAATAAATTTTCACCATCAGCAATATCCCTATGACGCGCTATCCTGGTTAAATTACCGGAAAGGGGCACTTACGAATGCATTATTCTACTCCAACAAAAGCTTCGCCTGCCTTTCCTCCCGGTCCGACTCCGCTTTCATTCCCTTCTTCCACACCCGCAGGGGGATGATTTACGAACGCTTGTTCAAGTACAAGGAGGCAATGCTTTGGTACGACAAGGCGCTCTCCGAACTGACGCCGGATACCCGGCTCTTCTGGTACCGGGCAGTGATCGGGAAGGTGGGCATGCTCAATCGTACCGGCAAGGCCAGAGAGGCCCTGGAACTGCTGGGCGAAACATACCGGACCTATCCGCCTTCATCGTATTTCGAGCAAATGCATTTCGCGCTGCTGCTGGGCATGAGTTATGAAAACGTGCGGGATTTTGAGAAGGCGAAATCGGAGTACCAGACTTTCCTGACAATGGCCGATAAATTCCCCACTGAGCATGTCTATGACGAGTTTCCGGCTGCATTTTTCAGTATTTCAAAGTTCTACCGCACCATAGGGAAAACGGAAAAGGCGCGACGGCTGCTTTCGAAGGGGAATGATTTCGCCTCCACATTTGATGTCTATACCAAAGAAAATTACTACTATAATTTATACAAGATTGATTCGATGGAAGGGAGGTATCTGGATGCGATCAGAAACCAGACCCTGAGCTACGAGTCAATGGATTCGATATTTGGCTACGAGCAGCGAAAAAGGGCCGAGGAACTGCTGGTGAAGTATGAGCTGGAAAAGAAAGACAAAAGCATCAAGCTCCTTAACAGTCAGAACCAGCTTGAACGCATTAAAACCGAACAGGCGCACCGGGCGCGGAACATCACGGTCGCCGGTTTACTGCTGACCACCATTATCTTACTCCTCTTGCTTAACCGCTATCTGATGAAGCGGAGGACCAATCATCGGCTGGAAGCGAATCAACGCGAGCTGGACCAGAAAAACAGATTCCTGGAAACGCTTAATCACACGCAGGATAAACTGCTGAAAGAAAAGGAGTGGCTGATCACCGAGCTGCACGACCGCGTCAAGAATAACCTCCATACGGTGGTCAGCTTGCTGCATTCGCAATCGGTGTACTTGCAGGACGATGCCGCCAGGCTCGCATTGAAGGATAGCCTGAGAAGGGTGCACGCTATGTCGCTCCTCCACCAAAAGCTCTATCGCGATGAAACCTCATCCATGGTCGGTATGACCGAGTATATCAACGACCTGATCGCATACCTGCGCGAAAGTTTCGACGACAGGAAGTGGATCGTTCTGGAACAGCATGTTGATACCATAGACCTCGACGTTTCGCAGGCGGTCCCATTGGGTTTGATTTTGACGGAGAGTGTCGTCAACGCATTTAAGTACGCATTCGTCAACGAAAAAAAGGGGACGATCAGCATTGCTTTGAAACACGACGGCCCCGGACACCTGCTGCTGGAAGTCACCGATAACGGTGTGGGATTGCCGCCCGGAATGGATATGGCACAACAGAACTCGCTCGGACTGCAGCTGATGGCAGGGCTCACCAAACAGCTGAACGGCGTTTTCAAGATATGGAGCAAAAGTGGCGTTCACGTGACGGTCAGATTCCTGACTCGTGGTAAATAACAGTGAACGGCACACCGTCTGGCACGCTGTCGTACCATGTACATCACCTTCCGGGATTGGGACATTGAAAATGGCAGCCAGCAGCGGGATTTTTGTCCCAGTAAATTTTCAAACACTTATTACTGAAACAATGAAAAAACGAATCGCTTTTTTGTTTGCATTAACCGCGGGTATCTGCTTCAAAACGTTTGCGCAAAAGCCGGCTGCGTCACTGCTGACCCCTGATGACCATGTGCTGGTACTGGTCGACCACGAGAGTCAGATGGCCTTTCCTGTCAAAAACATTACCATCGAACAGTTGAGGACCAATGTCGCGCTCATTGCGGGAGGTTCCAAAATTTTTAAAGTACCAACTGTCATCACCACCGTTGCCGAGAAAAGTTTTAGCGGCCCAGTTTTTCCCGAGCTGCTGGCGGCTTATCCTCCGGCCTCATCCGGCTACCTCGACCGCACCACCATGAATCCGTGGGAAGATGCCCCTACCCACAAGGCCAGTGTTGCAAA
>CBIHPQ010000618.1:0-3102 GCA_966211825.1 uncultured Dyadobacter sp.
ATCCGTAATAAGGCCATCGCCAGCAGCTCGGCCGATTACATTATCCAGATCGACGGCGACCTGATTTTGCATAAACATTTTGTCAAAGACCATCTCGCATTGAGCAAGCGCGGCACTTTTGTGGCAGGCAGCAGGGTATTGATGAACAAGGAGTTATCCGATGAGATTTTGCGCTGCCAGCAAGCCCGGGTAGGTCCATTCCAGTCGGGACTGGGCAATTTTTCCAACCGGTTCAGCATTACGTGGCTGAGCAGGTATATGGCCGACCGCTACAAAACTGGGGACATATTTGCATTGCGGGGCTGCAATATGGCTTTTTGGCGGGAAGATCTGCTCCGTGTGAATGGGTATAACGAATTGTTTCACGCTTGGGGCCGCGAGGACAATGAAATCGCCGTCCGACTGCTTAACTCGGGCCTGAAAAAACGGGCTGCCAAGTTCGGCGGAGTTGTCTTCCACATCTACCACCCGGAAGTGGACCGGGGCGGCTGCCGCGAAAATGAAGCTCACCTCACCGAAGCATTACTGAACAAAACGGTGTATTGCAGCCAAGGGCTTCATCAATATCTCGACGCCATCGAACCGGCCCGGATTTCGGAAAAGGAATTTGCGCTTTAAATGCATGAGTAAGAACCCATTGATCTCCGTCATCCTGGTTACGTATAATGCTGAAAGTTTTTTACAGCGGTGCCTCGACAGCATTTACAATCAGCATTACCCGCATATCGAGATCATCGTCATGGATGGCGACAGTACCGACGGCACGACGGCGATTCTCGACAGGAATGCCGGTAAACTTGCATGCTGGAAAAGTGAAAAAGACGGCGGTATCTACGAGGCTATGAACAAGGCCATCGACCATGCGAACGGCCAATGGATCTATTTTATAGGTGCCGACGACACACTCACGCCCGCATTCTCGCAAATGGCGGGGGAATTAAAGGACCCACAGGCCATTTATTACGGCAGCGTGCTCAAAGCGGGCAAAAAATACCTGGGAAAAATGGCGCCCTACCAACAGGCCAAGACCGGCATTAATCACCAGGCGATCATCTATCCGGCCGGGATATTCGCCAAGCGCAGGTACGACACGCGCTACCGCATTTCGGCAGACCATGTATTCAATATGCAATGGCATAACGACGAGCGTTACCACTTCACCTTCCTGGATTATGATATCGCGCTTTTCAACGATACGGGCATATCTTCTTTGCAAAAGGACCTGGTGTTTGAGAAAGAAAAGGCCGGGCTCATCTTGGAGCATTTCGGCCCGGGCATTTATCTGAGATTTGTATTCAAAAGATTGAAAGAGCGGATATTCAATCATTAGCGCTTTTCCTGCATCACCATTCCGGCGTGCCTGTCGAATACAATTTTGGGAGTCAAGTCGAGTAGCTTCGCCAGCAGGCGGTCCCGCCATTTCTTTTTTGGAATAACCTTTATTAAAAACATTGCTATGCGGCAGAAAACCAGCTGCATTCCATTGCCGCTTTCCTTTGCGAGCAATTGCTTCACCTCTTTCAGATATTGATCGCGCTGGTTGTAGCTTTTCTGATTTTCGGCACGGAAACGGAATCCGCCCAGCATAAACGACGTCGAATACAGTCTTTCATATTTAAAAAACCTTAGCCAAAGTTCAAAATCCGATGCCAAGGCTTGGTTTTGGTCAATAAAGCCGCCCGCCTGGTCCCACAACTCCCGCCGCCAGAACACGGATTCCTGCTGAATGAAGTGCCCGTCGAATAGTTGCAGCCGCAACCGCGACCAACGCTGTCCATAGGGAGGATCATCATACAGAAACGGTCGGCCGGCGTCGTCCCAGAACGTGTTGGCGCCCATGAGCCATTTCACCTGCCCGAACCGCTCGAAGGTTTCAACCACGGTAAAAAGGGATTTCGCGTGGTACTTATCATCGGCATTGAGCCAGGCCATGATTTCGCCGGAAGATTTCGCAAAACCCTTTTGCAAGCCATCGTAAAGGCCATGATCCCGCTCACTGACCCAGTAGGCCAGTTGCCGTTCGTATTTCCGGATAATATCCACCGACCCATCGGTGCTGCCGCCGTCGATGATGATGTATTCCAGATTGGGATATCCCTGCCCCAACACCGAAAGAATGGTATCTTCCAGGTATTTCCCCTGGTTGAACGAAGGTGTAACGATGGTAATTTTCGGCAGCAGCATATTCAATACATCACACTGATTAGCAACCAATTAGGTAAGCGACATTTCGTATCGCGACGGCTCATGCAAATGCCCTTCGTGCTCGAACAGCTCGGAAGCCAGTACCATCAGAATGGATTGGTCGGTGATCTCACGCATCTCGTGGCAGTCTTCGGGAGCCAGCAGAAGGCATTGGTCCGCTGTATTAAGGACAAAGTGCTGCTCTTCGACGCCCGTATGGTTCGTGATAAGGCAACTTCCTTTCAGACAAATGACCGCCTGCTTCATACGGCGGTTGCTATCATTTTTGAAATGATCGCGGCCATTGACGTAGAAGATACGCTTGATCTCGAACGGGATCACGCGCTCGATCACGGTCAGGCTACCGCGGGTGTCCGTGAAGGTTTTCAGATTAATTAAACGGGCCAAAGGATGGATATGATTTAGGTTAGGTTAATGCATTCTTTTTAGTATAATTCTTATAGCGGCCTCTCAACCCAAACTGTATACGCCGCGACAAACTGACTTTTATCCATTTCAAAGCCATCGGTTTTTCATGGAAAACGGCAGTTGCGTCGGCCAGCAGTATCCGGGATTCCGCAGCGGAAAGAGCTTTGATATAGGTACTGTACACGAGCCGGATCGTATCATCCGGCAGCCGGTATTGTTCAGCGGTGAGGCGAAAACTTCCATCAACACAGTACCGGAAATCATGGAAATGATAGAAAACCAGCGGCACTTTTACTGCATCTGCTTTTTGTATTAATACCTCTCCATGCACATCCTCACAGGCGTAATCCATTGCATTCCAGGGCGCAATGCCGCCACCCGGATGTTCGAGCACGTGGACGCCCGCGAAACGCTCCGTCCAGTCGTCGAGATACTTCTGGTCGCCGAACTTGCCATCCTCGAAACGGTTGTAACACCATTCCAGGCAAG
>CBIHPQ010000619.1:0-3082 GCA_966211825.1 uncultured Dyadobacter sp.
GCTCGGTTTGCGCTTCCGGGAGGAGCTGTCCGGGGATGAGTTTGCTGCGGTACACGGCGAGGGACGAACTATAATAGAGGTAGCCATTCCGGATGGTGATACCGTTCGCGAGACTGCTGTGGTCCTGGTAGTTGCCGAAATTCCGTATGATATCCGCTTTGCCATCGCCGTTCGTATCCCGAAGCGCCACGGTTCCGCCGCCCTGGCCTTTGCCGAAATAGCGGAGCTTAATGTAAATGTCGCCATTGCCGTTCACCACAATATGCCGGGCCAGTCCGGTACTGTCGGCTACGACGAGCGTTTCGAAACCTTCCGGCGTGGTGAGACCGCCATTGTCGGGGTCGCCGGGCGGAAGTTGGGGCATATGCGTTGCGCCTGCGAGCGCGAATGTCAGCAACACGAGTACCAGGTAGGTACCGCGTCTTTTATATTTGAAATATTGAAAAATCATGGTGAAGTTTTGTTAAAATCCTTTCTTTTTCGCTGCCAGGCCATTCAGGTCCCAAACAACCTTTCCCTGCCTGACGGTCATTTCCACTTCCAGCTTGCGGCTGCCGCTAATGCTGCTCCCGGCCGAATCCATAAACCCGAACGAGCCTTCCCGCACGCGGAACAGCGCAATGTCGGCCGGGTTACCTTCTTGGAGATTGCCCAGTTCTGGATGACCGACGGCTTTTGCGGCATTCCAGGTCGCGATGGCCACGACCTGTTCGAGCGTCAGTCCCATTGCCATGAATTTTGACATGATATTGGCCATATCCTTCATAGCCGAGTTCATACTGAAACGGTGCAGGTCGGTACCGAAGGAATTGGGATAAAACCCCTGCTTCACTGCCGGAATAGCCTGATCGAACCAGAAACCCGCTCCTCCGTGCCCGAGGTCGAACAATACACCTCTTTTGCGGGCTTCGAGCACATACGGGCGAACCTGGCCGTTTTCGCCGACAACAGGCAACCGCTCTTTAATGTTCTCGAAAGTGTGGGTGATCATATCGCCCGGCCGCATTTTTTTCAGCTGGTCTTCCAGGGAATATTCAGGTAAATGGCATTCTACAAAAAGCGGCTTGCCGGCTTGATTGGCGGCACTCAGTGCATTCTCGAATGGCGTCCATTCTTTTCCATTGTAATGCCCGATCTTGACACCCGCGATAATATCGGGATACCGCCGCATCACCGCGACGGCAGAGTCTGCATTCATGTCTGCCAGATCCTGTTCGTGCGCCGCGCCGGTCATGCCGCCGCCTGAGATGTTCAGGAAGGCCAGAATGCGTGTTTTAGACTGGTCTATCACCTGTTTTTTAAACAATGAGAAACTACGCCAGCCCGAAGTGCCAGCATCCACGACCGTGGTCACGCCGGAGCGAAAGGTAAAATCATCAGGCGAAACGCTGTTAACGCCATTTGCAAACAACCCCGCCTGCGCGCCTACGAATACGTGCGTATGCGGGTCGATGAATCCTGGCGTGAGAACGAGCCCGTCCGCATGGATCACCTGCGTGGCGGGTTCGCTGATATTGGCGGCTACTCTTATGATTTTGCCGTCGCTGATTGCCACGTCCAACCGGCCGTTTCGGGAATTGGCCGGGTCGATCACCTGTGCGCCTTTGATCACCAGCTCGTACGTCTGCGCCCAAGCATTCTGCGACATGATCAATGCCAGCCCAAACCATATCGGCATAAAACGGGCGATTATCATTTTTGGCCGGCTCATTTGCCTTGCATTTCAGATTCCCACGAAGCGGCGCTGATGCCATTCAGGTCCCATACGACCTTGCCTGCCCGAAGCGTCAGTTCGGCTTCCAGCTTTTTATCACCTTTCATCTTGAGTTTTCGGGCATCCAGAAAGCCAAAATCACCCTTACGAACGCTGAAAACGGTAATGTCAGCTTCCGACCCGACGCTCAGGCTGCCGAGTTCGGGGCGCCTGATGACCTGCGCGGGGTTCCAGGTCACGCGCAGGATGGCATCGGAAAGCGACATGCCCATATTGAGAAACTTGGAAATGACATTGTCGAGGCCCTTCATTCCTCCGTTCATGCTGTCGGTATGGAGGTCGGTACTGATGACATTGGCCAGAAAACCTTGTTTGAGGGAAGGCACCGCCTGTCGCCACGCGAATGCGCCGCCGCCATGGCCGACGTCGAATACAATGCCCTTCTTCTGCATTTCGAGCACGAATGGTTTCACTTTCCCCTGGTCGTCGACCACCGTTTCGCGGTCGGCGGGGCCATGTGCGTAGGTGTGCGTGAAGATGTCGCCGGGCCTGAGGTATTCCCTGAAAAGTTTTTCGATGGACAATGGCGGTTTGTGCTCCCCGAAATCAACGATTACCGGCGCATCGGCGAGCTTCCCGGCCTCTACCGCCTTCTGTACCTGGCTGTAATCGCCCCAGTAATGTGCGGATTTGATCCCGACGATGATATTGGGATAAAGCCTTTTGATCATGTTAGCGACCATCTGCGGATTCATATCGCTCAGGTCCTGCTCCTCGTAACGGCTCGCCATACCGGTACCGACGATGTTCAGAAACGCCAGCACGCGCGTTTGCGCACGATCGATCGTCTGCGCCTTGAAAAGTTTGAAATTACGCCAGCCCGAAGAGCCTGCGTCTACCACCGTGGTAACGCCGGTGCGGAATGTGAAACCGTCGGGTGCTACGCTGGTAGCCCCATTGGCAATGTATGCATCGGGCGTGGTACCATTAAAAACATGCACATGCATGTCGATAAAACCGGGCGCAACGTACAGTCCAGCGGCTTCTACCACTTTTTTGGCATTGGAGGCAGGGATGGCCGCCGCTACCTGCACAATTTTACCGCCGGTAACCGCAACGTCCATTACGCCGTCGATCCGGTTTTTAGGATCGATGACATGGCCGCCTTTGATAAGCATATCGATGGACTGGCACAGTGCCGTTCCCGAGAACATAGGAACGAGCAGCCATGCCGCTGGTAACCCGAAGCGCAGGGGTCTCAGCCGAAGCATTTTGGAAAAATTCATGGGTTGATCAGGATTTAGGTAGTTGGTCACTTCCGAAAAAGCATCATGTCACAATAATATAGTCGCCTATTTTGAAAAAACT
>CBIHPQ010000620.1:0-3045 GCA_966211825.1 uncultured Dyadobacter sp.
AGGCGTCCAGGTCCCGGCTGCATTTCCGGGCACCAAAACGAGCCTGCGCATTCCGGCCAATACCAAAGCTGTCATTTTGCTCGATCAGGGGCATCTGACTAACGCATATCCGACACTAGAATTCAGCGGAGGGAAAGAGGCGGGCATATCAATGGGCTACGCCGAGGGGCTTTATATCGGAAACAAAGAAGTGCTCAAAAGTCCCAGGCTGCCGATGCTGCCAAAAGGTAACCGCAACGAAGTGGACGGGAAGCTTTTCATAGGCCGCGCCGACAGTGTTCGGTCCAATGGAGCGGCAGGGCAGCAATACACCCCGCTCAGCTGGCGAACTTACCGCTACATCCGGTTGAGCGTTGAAACAAAAGCCCACCCGCTGGTGATCGACGATATTTATGGGACCTTCACAGGCTACCCATTTGAACAAAAGGCAAAACTCCAAACGCCGAATGGCGAAATGGGCAGGATGCTGGACATCGGATGGCGGACCGCCCGGCTTTGCGCTTTCGAAACTTATATGGATTGCCCTTACTACGAACAGTTGCAGTACATCGGCGACGCGCGTATACAGGCACTGGTGTCCATGTACAACGCGGGCGACGACCGGCTTGTCCGCAATGCGCTGACTTTAATGGACCACTCCCGCATTGCCGAAGGCATTACGCTGAGCCGCTACCCGACGGATCTGCATCAACAGATACCTACGTTTTCGCTGTGGTGGGTCGCGATGCTGCATGACTATTATAAGTACCGTCCCGACAGTCTTTTTATCAAAGACAAGCTTCCGGGGGCAAGGCAGGTGCTGTCCTTTTTCGAGCGTTACCAGCAGGCCGACGGCTCTTTAAAAAACGTGCCGTACTGGATCTTTACCGACTGGTCGCAGGGAAAGGGCTGGGATTTCGGTATGGCACCGGTGGGGAAGAACGGCGAGTCGGCGGTGCTGGACATGCAGTTGTTATGGACATATCAGTTGGCGGCGGAATTGGAAAGCAACCTCGGTTTGAAAGACCTGGCGGCACATTACAGAGCCCGCGCGGCACAGCTGAAAAAGACTATTCAGGCCAAATACTGGGATGCAGGAAAAGGACTTTTTGCCAACACGCCTGAGAAGGATAACTATTCGCAGCATGCCAACACGCTGGCGATTCTTTCAGGCGTCGTGGCGGCAAATCAGGCAAAGCCTTTGGCTACCAAAATGCTGGCTGACAACAGCCTGGCACCTGCATCCATTTACTTCAAATTCTATCTGCATCAGGCGCTGGTAAAGGCTGGGCTCGGCGACGATTACATGAGCTGGTTGGATAAATGGCGCGAAAATATCGACTCAGGGCTTACGACCTGGGCCGAAACTTCCGACGTAAGTACATCCCGGTCAGACTGCCATGCATGGGGATCAAGCCCCAACATTGAATTTTTCAGAACGGTTCTCGGTATCGACAGCGACGCGGCTGGTTTTTCAAAAGTTCTCATTACGCCACATCTGGGTGCGATAACGGAGATCAGCGGCGAGATGCCGCATCCCAATGGCGCGATCTCGGTAAGTTATCGGTTGATCCAAGGAACAATGCAGGCTGAAATTAATCTACCGGCAGGGACGTCTGGCCAATTCGTTTGGAAAGGCAAAACGGTTCCTTTGAAGGCGGGAAGAAACTCCCTAAAACTTTGATATCCCACTTTACGTCAGGTGTTCTCATTGTTTTTTGAGGCTTCTGTACTCCTGATCGGTCACTGGCCGTAGCCACGTGACCCTGCCCCTGGCGGTATTGGGCGTAACAGCAATTTGCACAAACCCGACTTCCGGAGAAGCGCCGTGCCAGTGCTCGGTGTCGGGCGGGCATTTTACCGAATCCCCTTTCCTGAGTATTTGAATGGGTTTGCCTTTTTCCTGGTAGTAGCCGATCCCGTCGATCGCGATCAGTCCCTGCCCGCCTGCATGCGTATGCCAGTGCGTTCTCGCGCCCGGCTCGAAGGTGACGCTGGCAACGGGGATGTTGAAGATGCTATCCGGGTCGATTAAGGGATGCACAAAGGCAGCGCCCGTAAAATTGCTTTCCGGTGCGCGTCGTCCTTTGGGGAAAATCGCTTGCTGATCAGCGGTGGCAGCTGGTTTGTCCTGGGCGCTGGCAATGAAGCCGGTGAAAACACAAACTATGCCCAGGAGTAAACTGGCCGAATTTTTCTGATATTTCATACTTACAATTCTCCGGAATAGTACTCTAATTCAAATCTTTGAAGATTCGGTACTCGTTGGGTGTCTGACCGACGCGTTGTTTGAAAACCCGGCTGAAATGCTGGGGGTATTTGAATCCCAGCTCATAAGCTACCTCGTTAATGGTTTTGCTGCCGTCGAAGATTTTCTCTTTCGCTACCTCGATTACCTTAAACTGAATGTATTCCAGGGCAGACTGACCGGTTTCCTTTTTGATCAGATCGCCAAAGTATTTCGGCGACAAATTGAGCTCGCCCGCGCAGTAGGCCACCGTGGGCAGGCCGACGGTTTTGGGTTTGTCCGACATAAAATAGCTTCCCAACAGCTCTTCAAACCGGCTTAGCACGCCTTTGTGGACCGTTTCGCGTGTGAGAAACTGCCGGTCGTAAAAGCGCAGGCAGTGATCGAGCAGCAATTCAATATTGGAGACAATAAGCCTTCTGCTATGCTTGTCGATGGCGCGTTCGAGCTCGTATTTGATAGCGCCGAGGGCGTCCAGTACAATCTGCCTTTCGCGCCGTGAGACATGCAGCGCTTCATTTAATTGATAGCCAAAAAACGAATACTCGTGCATGGTCGCATTCAGGGAAGTGCCTAATAGCAGATCCGGGTGAAATACGAGGGCATGTCCTTTGGGCTGATACAATTCCCCGTCATTCTCCACGGTAAAAATCTGTCCCGGGGACATAAAAACGAGCGTTCCTTCCTGGTAATCATAATATTCCTTTCCGTACCGAAGGTCCCCGCATACGACATCTTTGAGGAAAATGCCGTAGCATCCCATGTATTGGCTGGTCTTGCGCCTGGGATTTGCCGTCGACAGATCTATCACCGTCACC
>CBIHPQ010000621.1:0-3044 GCA_966211825.1 uncultured Dyadobacter sp.
TCGAAAATCTCGGGAGAGATTTTCGCATTGTCCAGCATGTTATCAAGTTTTGCAGTGATATTGCTGCTGGGAGCCGAGCTTCTTGTGATAGCCGGGCCATTGTAATCGTCGGCAAGTTCAGGATATACTCTGGTCCAATCCGGTTCTCTGTCTGACGACTGGGTTAAAGTTTGCAGTGCGTAAAGCAAAAAGATGAGAACCTCGGTTCCCAGACCTGCTGTCAAGAGAGGGCCACCGAAATCCCAGTGTTGAATTTTTGCCAAAGCTCCTAAAATTACGACGGCAGCACCTGCACTGTATATTGTTGGTACTAGTTTATCCCAAAAAAAATTAGGTCCGCTACTCTTAGCCATGTGAATTGAAATCGGTTACAGTGAAAAAATTATAGTTAGTAAAGTGTTAGACTGATTCGGTCTGATCGTAAAAAAGAAGCAGTGTAAAAACGCTGCTTCTTTTGATATGAAAGTGTTTTTTAGCGACGTGCCCGGGCTCCTCCGCGGTCATTTACATTGTCCATTACACAACGGAAGCCAATGAATGCGCGGGTTTCGGTTTCAAACTCGTAGGTACGGGTACCTGTTTGCAGGTAATAAGCGATGTCTTTCCACGAACCGCCTTTTACCACCTTGCGGGGCTCGTTGGGGTCGTTGTATTTTGGGTTCATATCCCATACGATCGCTGTCGCATTGTCGGTGTAAGCATCTGATGTCCATTCGGCTACGTTTCCTGCCATGTTGTAAAGCCCGAAATCGTTTGGATTGTAGGCGTTGGCCGGCCCGGTGTAAGGGTATCCGTCGGCGTCGTAGTTTCCGCGTTGCGGCTTGAAGTTCGCCAGGAAGCAGCCCTTCGCATTCATGGTGTAAGGATTACCCCATGGATATTTGGCAACCGCACGGCCACCTCTGGCAGCCCATTCCCACTCAGCTTCTGTCGGCAGGCGGAAGCCTGTCGAGTTGAACTGTCCTTCTTTGTTTTGGAAATCATGGAGCAGGTTGGTGCGCCATTCTGAGAAGTATGATGCAGCGATCCAGCTTACTCCAACTACGGGATAAGTATCGAAGCCGGGGTGCTGGTAGTAATATTCTACGAAAGGGTCGCCGTTAGAGTAAGCAAAATCCTTTTTCCAAACGGTTGTATCGGGATAGTACTTGGCCATGATTTCCTCTTCGCCCAGTACAGACACGGAGTCAACCAGAAGCGCGTTCACGAACTGACGATATTCGTTGTTGGTGATCTCGGTGTCGTCCATAAAAAATGAACTGATAGTCACCCGACGGTTCATGTTGTTCATGGAGGAAGCAATATCTTCATCGGCCTGGCCCATCACAAATGAACCTGAGGGGATCACGACCATCCCTGCGGGTGTGGTCTGCTTGAATCCTTTACGGGCAGTAGCAGTGATTTCACCGTTTTGAATACCGCTTTCTTCTTTTCCTCCCTTGCCAAACTTGCTCTTAAGAAAACCGCAGCTTTGCAAGAGCATCAATGCGGCTACCAGAAGCAGGCTTTTGACTCCATCCCGATAGAACACTTTCACATTCATAGTGGTTTTGTAAATTTTGATAATAAAATGCTAGCCTAAAAACGTCAACGAATGATATCTAGTATACTTGAAATAAAACAAAATGTGTACGCCTGCCAGAATGAGTGCTGCTTGATTTCGATGCTGAAATCATCATGGATCGATTACTAAATCAGGTGTTTATCGACTAAACGTAAGAATAATGCAATTGGTATGGAAGCCGAACATTTTACAAATATAAATCAAAGTTTCGCAAACTGATTCATACGACTTACCAAGAGGTTCGTAAAAAACGTCGATTTGACATTCAAATCTTGGATTTTTAATAATTAGGTGATGAAATAGTAATATACTGCGACACGTTTTAGGCAGCTTTGCTAGAAGCGGAACCGCGGGGTACGGATAGGCACCTTTTTGCCGAATTTCGGCGAAGGCAGGGCATAAGAGAGCATCACTTCGAAAGACGACGGCGATTTGGCTTTATTGCCGCCCACCACCATATCGTAGGCCCCTGACAGACGCAGCGACTGGTCGGAGAGCAGATAGATACCTCCCATGATGATAAAGTAGGTGTCCTGCTGGCGATAGGTACCGCCGATCCAGTAACGTTTATTATAGGTAACGGTAGCGCCTCCTTCAACCGACACGGTGCTGATATCCGATTTTACGAGAACAATTGGTTGGATGTCGAGTAAATAGCCTAATTCAAGATTTACACCTGCATTGAAATACAATGTACGTGGCAAAGGGTTTGTACCGGTTTCGGCGCCGAGCTGGTATTTGGGTTTCATAAAGTGATTCAATGATACACCCGCATAAAACGTCTCGTTTTCAAACCGGGCGCCTACGGAGAAATCCGGGTTCATTTCCGCGATAGTACCGGTCTGGATAATGGGATCGTCCGGGTCGCGTGCGCGGAGCTTGCCATAGTCGATCGACTGGCGGAAAAGTCCCGCACTGGCGCCTACGCCCAGCTTGCCCCCGGCCAGGGGAATGTGATATGCAGCTGAAATTTTGAAATCCTGGTCTGTTCTGGGGCCGCTTTTATCATTCAGCGCATAGAAACCAATGCCGAAATTTTTGATCGGCATGCTGAACGAAAAAAGCTGCGTGGAAAGCGCACCTCCCGTGTCATCAATGTTAGTGCCCTGATAACCTGCATATTGTGTCCTGTGCGTGAGCTGGAATTTGGTCAGGCCATCGGAGCCGGCGGATGCCGGGTTCAGGTAAAGCTGGTTCAGCGAGAACAAACTGAACTGCGCGTCTTTCTGGGCAATGGCGCAGAGTGGCAGAAAAAGCAGTAATGCAAAGGGCCGGATATATCTGGTACTTCGAATAGTAAAAGTCAAAGTCATGCCGCAGGAATAGATTTAAAGATCACGCTGATATGCTTTCGGATTTAGATTGATAACGCATATTGCTGAAAAAAATTGATATAAACATGAAAAAGCCCCGGATTTTTTCCGGGGCTTTTCGTGCCTTGATTAAGCTGTTTATACGTTGTTCGCTTTGCGGATATACA
>CBIHPQ010000622.1:0-3024 GCA_966211825.1 uncultured Dyadobacter sp.
TACCACGCTCGTGCCAGGCTTCATGACCGCCGGCAGATCGATGCGCATCATGGTGCCATTGACCGTGTGCGGCAATGCTTTTCCTGCTTTATCCTTCACCGCCGTGATGTTGTAGCCATACTGGATCTTCGGGTCCAGCGACGAGCCCCGGCCGGTATTCAACGCCTGCAATTGCGCGGTGCTCATCCCTTTTTCGTTGACAGTGCCCGTCCGTGACAAGGCAGCGATGCCGTCGTTTTTGAAAAGGTTCTGGTCGAGCTGCATCCAGATGTATTTCAGGTCGTCCGGAGAGTTGTTGAAGAATGTAATGGTTTCTGTGCCGATAATGCGACGATTATCGTCGTCGAGTTCGGCTTTAATGTCGTAGTCGGCCCGTTGCTGCCAATATTCCTTACCCGGCGCGCCGGAAGCGGTGCGGTAGGTATTGGGCGTGGGCAGGACCGTTCCCAGTTGTTCAAAACGGTCGTTGGCCTGGTAATTGGGGGAGGTGGGGAGCTGCTGTGCCATGGAGCATAGCGACACAAGCAGCAATAGTAACGGGAGCAGCGTTTTTTTCATAATTGGTTGGTCATAAATAGTTTGGTTTTATGCGTCGACAGGCATGCCTGTAAGTGTGCGGAAAAATTCATTGTTCAGGATCAGCGAGAGCGCCATTCCAAATATAATACCGGATATTATTTGTATCCAGCTCAATTTCTGGACCCTCAGCAGCTCTATCATGGCAAATGCGATGACTAATATAATAAAGACAATGATGAGTTGCCCCAATTCGAGCCCGACATTAAAGCCCAGCAGTGGCCCGAAAATATCTGCTTCATTGCCCAATAATGCCCTCAGGTAGTTCGAAAAGCCCAGCCCGTGAATCAAACCGAAGCCTAATGCGAGCGGGTACCTGAATGCCGGCGCCTTCTCTTTGGGCGCATAGGAGTTTTTGGGGATCCTGTGAAAAAAATTGATAAAAGCCGTGATAAGAATGGTGATTGGGATCAGCAGCTCGATCCAGTCGGCGTTGACATTGACATAACCTAATGTGGATAATGCCAGCGTAATGGAATGACCGGCGGTAAATGCCGTCACCAGCACGATTACTTTTTTCCAATCTACCAACGTGTAGACCGAGCAGATTGCCATGATGAAGAGAATGTGATCATAGCCATTGGAATCAGTGATGTGGTTGAATCCTAATTGAAGGTAAGCCTGGAACTCGGACATTAAACTAGGGTTAGGAGATGTGACGCCCGACAAATTAATTGTCAAGACAAAAATAGATAAACCCGAAGATATTTCTTTCGGTATTGTAAACCAACAATGTCGGTAAAATGCTACATCGCGCATTGCATTTTAGCGGTACCCATAAGAAAAAGACCGGAAGCATGTGCTTCCGGCCTTTCTAAATTCTGACACCAATTATATAAGATTTTGAGAATGCTTATTTGTAGATCGTATTCTGTGGATCCCAGTTGGCCCATCCTTTAGTCCAGTCTGTGGTTCCGAAAGCACCTCTGAAAAGTTCTTTCGTGAAGAATGCGTCAGCACCTTTGCCTTCCCAGGTAGCGCCGCCCAAAAGTGGGGAGGTAGCCTGTGGCAGGAAGTTGGGAGCCGCCAGGTTGAAAGTTGCGCTGTTCAGCAGCAGGGAAGCCAGTTCCTTTGTTTCGTTCTTGCGTGCAGCAGTATTGAAATAAGTAGTAGCCTGAGCGTTGGTAATTTCGCTTTTGCCCACAACCGGGGTCAGGTTGTTCGACAATACGATACCCCTCAGATCCAGCTTGCCATCCTGTGCGTTTTTCCAGGTTCCGGTTGCGGTTCCGTCCAGACGAAGACCTTCCGGAGCACCTACGAATACTGAGTTAAGGATGCTGATAGCCGTGTTTCTGCGAAGGTGCATGGCCGACTGGTAAGGACCTGTTCCCTTAGGAGCCTGAACGGTAGAAGGCGTTTTGTCTGTTACGAAATGGCTTACGTTGGCAAAAGTAGGCTCTGTCAAAGGAAGACCATTGTTAGGTCCGGTTGCAGGCTCACCTGTTCCGGCGTAGTTGTCCGATTCAAAACCGTTGGAAGCCGACTGGTCAGCAACCTCAGGGTCACGGAGAGAAACCGCATACTGAACTTTACCTGTAAAGCCCCAGTCAGTATCGAAATCGTCGTCGTAACCGCGGAAAGCGATCAGGTTTTTGGCATTTACTGTTCCACCAAACCATTCGTAAGAGTCGTCACCTGAGTAAGAAACCTGTACGTGGTCGATGGTCGTTCCTGAACCTACACCGTAAAGTGTCAAACCATTGATCTCCGAGTTAGGTGTTGCGCTCAATGCGATACCACCGAATTCGATACGTACATATTGCAATGTTCCTGAGTTGTCGTCGGCAGCAGTTCCTGTGCCGATGGTTCCGCGGATACCGCCTTCGAATGCGGTTGAGCCAGGACGGTTGTTTGGCGCTTTACCGATCAAAACAATACCCCCCCAGTCTCCGTAGCTGCGTTTGCCCGGGTCGTTAAGAGAAGTAAATACGATTGGCTCTTCGGCAGTACCGATAGCTACCAGTTTCGCACCTGCCTCGACGATCAATGCACCACCTTTTCCGGAAGCAGTAGGATCTGCGTCTTTTCCGGCACCTTTGATGATCGTTCCTTTTTCGATCGTCAGTGTAGTACCAGCTGTTACGTAAACAAAGCCTTTCAATACGTAAAGCTTGTCTTTGGTCCAGACAGTGTTAGCCTTGATTTCGTCTTTCACCTCCACCGTCGTGCGATCGGATATGGTGAAGCTTGAAGTACTTTTTACGGTAGCACCGCCTACTGTCACGGAAATCACCCCGGCAGTTGCGCCAGCCGGCACAGTTACTTCCAATGAAGTGGTAGTAGCAGCTGTTACAGTAGCCGGTGTTGTGTTGAACAATACGGTATTGTTAGCAGGCGTCGGGTCGAATTTCGTTCCTGTAATCGTCACTTTCGTTCCAACAGGACCGGATGCGGGTGCGATAGCGGTTACAGCCAACACAGGTTGCGGAGTAGTATCCGGCTCAT
>CBIHPQ010000623.1:0-3021 GCA_966211825.1 uncultured Dyadobacter sp.
TCATCACCTTAACCAAGTATCTCAGTTTGTCCAATGGAATCCTATTTTTGACCCGGCGCGCTTTTCAGCGAGGCCAGGGTATCATGGTTGTTTTTGGGGTTTTTCCAATCCATTTTCTTCTTCGGATCAATGCCGTTGATGAATTTCTCGATGTTGGAATAACCGTCGCCGCTCATATCTTTCCGGGCATCTGATGCGTCTTTCGGGTTCAGGCCATATTTGGTCTCCCAATCATTGGGCATACCGTCATCGTCCGAATCCGGGTAAGGCGTGCCTTTGTACTCGGGGTAGCCTCCTACCTGTGAAATGTCGGTGATAATGCCGTTTTTGTACGAATCGATCGGCAGGCGGCGGTGTTCAAATTGTTTCTCCGGCAATTTTACATTATCCAGCGGATTGATCTTTCCTGTACGTACCTGTGTGGTCACACGCGCGTCCACCGGATCGCGGCGCGGGAGCGTGGCACCGGCGTTGGCGATCACGTAATCGAACGATTCTTTCGCGCTCATGATCGGGAAATGCGGCATAGGCAGCGGCTCGTGCCATTTGATATTGTCGGTGTATTTGCCGGCATTTGGCTGCTCTTCCACCTGCACGCCGCCGTCCCAGTTGTTTTTAGTGACCTTGTCATGGCCTTCCATGATGTTGCCATTCACATAAGCACGTCCATAAACCTGGTATTTCAGTTTGCTACGGCCCGCTTCCGGTTTCAGGATACGGTAGCCGATCGGCGAGTCCTTCGGCGTTTCGGGGCCTGGTTTGAAATAGTTGTTTACGATATTATACATCGCGCGGTAATCGCCGCCGTCGATGGAGCGATGCACCCAGTTGAACACGACATTGTTTACAAAATTGAATATCCCAAACCAGCCGATTGACGGGTTACGGCCTGCATTGTTGGCCCACAAATTGCGCATGAACGTGCAATTCTCTCCGCCCAATGTGCTGCCGAACGAGTGGTTCCAGGTATCGAGCGTTTCAGAGAAAATCGAATTCTGAATGGTAATGTTGACAGTAGGCAGTTTCTGCTCCTGAATGCCGGTGCTGTCATTGTACATATGCCGGTACATCGACATGTTTTCGTCCAGTCCCCAGCTCGCCGACACGTGGTCGATCATGATGTTGCCGATCGGGTTGCCACCGATCGAATCGTCGCGGCGGCCTACAAACGTCTCGCCGCGGCGGAACCGCATATGCCGGATCACGACGTCGTGCGTATTGATCCACACGCTCTCGCCCGCCACGCAAACGCCGTCGCCCGGTGCCGTCTGGCCCGCGATGGTAATGTACGGTGCGCGGATGATAAGCGGGGTTTTCAAACGGATAATGCCCGCCACATTGAACACGATAATGCGCGCCCCGCCCTTCTCACAGGCATCCCGCAGCGTACCCGGACCGCTATCTTCCAGGCTTTTCACCACATACACCTGCCCTCCGCGACCACCGAAGCTGAATGCGCCGCCGCCCTCGGCACCCGGAAACGCCGGGATATCGGATTGCGGCAGATCTACCGGCCGGGCCGCCCAGGGAATGTAAGGCTTGCCTTTTTTCGCCTCCGCTTCAATGATAGGCAGTGCCTTCTGCCAGGCGATTTCGGATTTGCGTTCCGCCTCAGCGAGAAGCGAATCGCTTGTTTTTTTGGCGGCGGCGGGGATTTTCGGGTACTGCGCGAAGGCGGCTGTGCCTAAAAGCAGGCCGGCAATTCCTAGCTGGAGTGAAAGTTTTGGGATTGATATCATTTTATAGTCTAACCGTTAAAATTGATCAAGAACTTAACTATTTTCTTATGGAAGGCTTTTCACCCTGAGCGCTCTCTGTCACCCTGAGCGCCCTTTGTCACCCTGAGCGCCCTTCGTCACCCCGAGCGCCCTTTGTCACCCTGAGCGCCCTTCGTCACCCAGATCGCCCTTCGTCACCCAGAGCGCAGTCGAAGGGCATGCACGATGTCGCCATATGGACTGTCTTCGACTTCGCTCAGACTGACATTCAACATTTTCTCAGACTAACATTTTCGCGAATTGACATTGTCCATTTTCCCAAACCGACATTGCACTTTACTCAAATCGACATTGCACATTTTTTTACATCTTTCTCTCACACTCACATCGAACATCATTTCAACGGGTCGAATGTGCCGGATGGCCAGCCTATGTGTTGCTCTAATCTCGGGTTGTTGGTCAATGCCTGCTGCGGGATTGCGAAGAAGTAGTACTCCGGTTTCCAGTTCACGAGGTATTTGGTATCCAGCTTCTTAGGCACGATTTCCAGGTAATTTCTGTAAACAGAATCGAGGTTCATGCCGTCGCGGCGCGTTGCAAAATCTTCGGGCGCTGATGCTTTCAGGTTGATCGTCACCCCGTTGCGGCTTTTACCGTTCAGTACCGTCTCAAATTTCTTCCAGCGGCGAAGGTCATAAAAGCGTTTTCCTTCGAATGCGAGCTCCACTTGTCTTTCGTGCAAGATGGCTTCGAACATTTGCGCGCGCGTCATTTTAGGATTCAAACCATAGAAACCGTCCGCTCCCGGCTCGATGCCCGCCCGTTTACGAAGTTCGGTCAGTTGAGTGTAAGCCTCGTCGAGTTTATTCACCCCGCAAGCTGCTTCGGCGAAGTTGAGCATTACTTCGGCATAACGCATTTCAATCCAGTCGGTACCGGCGTTGGCGACCGCCCCGGCCGGTAGATTGGGATCAATGGCCTTGCGGCAATAGAAACCTGTGGTGGTAGCTTTCTGTTCGACGGTTTTATTGTTTACAAAATAGGTCCACAAACGGTAGTTCGTATTACCGTTAATCGCCCAGGTAGCGCAGTTGAACGCGATCGTCTGATTGAAACGCGGGTAGCGGTTTTTGTAGAAAGGCTGGGCGTCGTAGCCGGAGCTTTTTTCCTCAATATTCTTACCATTTTTCATCGGAAAAGCCTGCGCGATCTCCCAGGTGGGCTGGTTGGATCCGCCGCCGGTACCGAGGTATGATGGCCGCGTGCCGTTGTCCCAGGTCATGTTCTTGTTGATCTGATCGCC
>CBIHPQ010000624.1:0-3015 GCA_966211825.1 uncultured Dyadobacter sp.
AAATGAGAAGTATTACCGTTTTCCAACACACCTGCCCAGTAACCCGGCAGGTGTCGGAAGGATCGAAAGCGGCGATTTAATGCTGTACACTTCCAATACGCTGGTGCTGTTTTACAAAACATTTCCCACTTCGTATCAATACACAAGCATTGGTAAGATTGATAATGCTGCTGGGCTCGTTTCCGCGCTTGGTTCCGGCGATGTAATGGTTAGCTTCGAGTTAGAAAATAGTAAGTAATGGGAAATACAGACATTTTCGACCGCATGCGCGCAGGTGAGACAATCCGAAAGGATGATCCCGGTTATGAAGCGTTCGGGCAGGTAGTAGCCGGCACGATACGGCTCTGCACGCAAATGAATGCGCAGGCGACCGATACCGATCAGGTACGAGAGCGGCTAAGCGAGATTATTGGTCAGCATATTGACGAATCGACCACCATTTTCCCGCCGTTTTATACCAACTTCGGACGGTTTACTACGCTAGGAAAAAATGTGTTTATCAATCATGCCTGCTCGTTTCTTGACATTGGCGGCATCACAGTCGAGAACGATGTGCTGATCGGCCCACGTGTAAACATCACATCGGAAAACCACCCGCTCGATCCAGCGGATCGGAACGCCTTAATCCCCAAGCCTGTGCACATCAAGCGAAATGCATGGATCGGTGCAGGGGCGACGATCTTACCTGGCGTGACGGTGGGAGAAAACTCGGTGGTAGCGGCCGGTGCGGTCGTCAGTCGTGATGTGCCGCCCAATACCGTGGTAGCAGGCATACCGGCGAAAGTTGTTAAGAGAATTTAGAATAACTAACCCATTTACAACATGACAACAACAACAGAAATCAAAGCATATGGAACGCTTGCAGCCGAGGCCCCGCTGAACCAGCTCAATATCAGTCGCAGAAAACCGACCGCACATGACGTGCAGATTGAAATACTCTATTGCGGCGTTTGTCATTCCGACTTGCACACCGCACGCAACGAATGGCATGGCACCATTTACCCGTGCGTACCCGGTCATGAGATTGTCGGTAAAGTCGTGAACGTAGGTGATCATGTACATAAGTTCAATATCGGCGACACAGTGGGCGTAGGCTGTATTGTCGATTCCTGTCGTGAATGCCAGTATTGCCATGAAGGTTTGGAACAATACTGTGAACCGGGCATGACCGGCACCTACGGCTCACCCGATAAATACCTGGGCACGCAGACGTACGGCGGTTATTCCGAAAGTGTGGTGGTGGATGAAAACTATGTGCTGCGCATTCCCGAAAAGCTTGATCTGGCAGCCACGGCTCCATTACTTTGCGCAGGTATTACCACCTATTCGCCGTTGCGGCACTGGAATGTGGGGCCCGGCAAAAAAGTTGGCATTGTGGGCATCGGCGGACTTGGCCATATGGGGATCAAGATTGCCAAGGCCATGGGTGCCCATGTAATTGCATTCACCACATCGGAGTCTAAATTTGCCGAAGCGCACCGCTTGGGCGCCGATGAAGTGGTTTTGTCCAAAGATGGGCAGCAAATGGCGGCTTACCGTGGGAAGCTGCATTTCATCCTCGACGCCGTTTCTGCCGAGCATGACATCAATGCATATCTGAACCTGCTCCGTGTGGATGGCTCACTCGCGCTCGTTGGCGCACCCGAACGTCCGTTACCAGTCGCGGCTTTCAGCGTGATCATGGGCCGGAAGAGTTTCGCAGGCTCGATGATCGGCGGCATTGCCGAGACGCAGGAAATGCTTGACTTCTGCGCTGAGCATAACATTGTCTCAGACATTGAGATGATCGATATCCGCCAAATTAACGAAGCCTACGAAAGGTTGCTAAGAGGTGATGTGAAGTATCGCTTTGTGATCGACTTGGCTTCGCTGAAAAGTTAAGTCCCGTTTTGGTTACCGAAAACAACAAAGAGGTGAGCTTTCGGGCATCACCTCTTTCAATTTTTAGCCTTCTGCAAACGTTAGCCCGGGCAATAATCATGTTTCAAAACACCTACATCACCTTCTCGATTTCCGGCTGGAAAGGCTGATTATAAAACCGTTTGCCTTTATTCTTATATAATGCATTGGCCACCGCGCCGAATACGGGTGGGAACGGCGGCTCGCCTAATCCTGTCGGGTCTATATCATTTTGGACAAAATGGACTTCGATCTTTTTCGGGGCTTCGTTGTGGCGGATAATGCGGTAATTGTTGAAATTGGTTTGTTGGACCACACCGTCCTTGTGTGTGAGCGCGCCGTAAAAAGCATTGCCGATACCGTCTACCACGGCTCCCTGCACCATATTGGTTGCCGCATCCGGGTTCACCACAATACCGCAATCCATCGCGCTGAATACACGCTCTACATAAGGCTGGCCGTCTCGGGTGACCATATCGACCACGTGGGCCGCGTAGGAATTATGGCAGAAGTAGGCGGCCACGCCGCGGTTATATTTCTCGTTGCCCGGCTTGTTCCAGTTTGATTTGTCGCGCACCAGTTCCAACACACCGGCATACCTGGCCGGGTCGTATTCATTGTTTTTACCCACCGGGTTCTCTTTTGCCCTCTTTAATAGTTCCAACCTGAATTCGATCGGGTCTTTGCCTGCGGCTTCTGCTACTTCATCGAGAAAGGATTGTTCGGCAGCCGCATTGAAATTGGAACGTGGCGCCCGGAACGCACCGATGGTGATATTGGACGGGATCTGCCAGCCTTCTGCCAGATAGTTGTCAACCGCTCCTGCGGGGAAACGATTGGCGTGCACGGGATGTTCGGGTATGCCGCCTCCTTTCACATGGAAGGCGATCAGTTTTTTGTCCGCGTCGAGTGCTGCGCGGTATGTGGCCGTGTACATCGGGCGGTAAATGCCGTAGGTCATATCATCCTCGCGGGTGTACATGAGCTTGACAGGTGCTTTGGCTTTTCGGGAAATCAAAGCTGCTTCTGAAAGATAATGGCCATAAGCCCTGCGTCCGAAGCCACCGCCCATCCGGGTCATTTGTATTTCAATTTTGTCGGGAGGCAAATTCAATA
>CBIHPQ010000625.1:0-3010 GCA_966211825.1 uncultured Dyadobacter sp.
GCGCATGGCGTCGCGGAATGTAATCGGTATGATGCGGGAAATGAGTTTCTGCCATTTGAGGCTTTCCAACGCCCAGTTGACGGGCACGAGCGCAAGCATAAGTATCAGTACCGGGGCATTCTGCAAAGACCATATCGCCCCGAATACGCTGCCGATATCACCAATGCCTTTTTGCTCATTTCGGAATGTGCGGTAAATATAGCTCAGTACCAGGGCTGTCACCACGAGCTTGACTACCCAGAGCAGGTTTGCCTGATTGCTTTTTGGCTTTGGAGGAGAGAGTTCCTTATCTTGCACCATGTTAAAAACGCAGCAAACGGAGGTTTCGGAAAAGGTCATTATTGGGGTCGATCCCGGCACGCAGGTGATGGGTTACGGGGTCATATCGGTTAAAGGACAGCAAATTTCGCTGGTTCAATACGGGGTGATTCATTTGAGCAAATATAGTACGCATGAGTTGAAGTTGAAGAAAATCTTTGAGCGCCTCACCCAGCTCATCGAGGATTACCTGCCCGACGAAATGGCTATTGAAGATCCATTTTACGGCAAAAACGCGCAATCCATGCTCAAACTCGGCCGCGCGCAGGGCGTAGCAATGGCCGCTGCGCTGGCCCGTAACATTCCGATCGTAGAATATTCCCCTAAAAAAGTAAAACAATCGGTTACCGGCAGTGGTAATGCTTCCAAAGAGCAGGTTGCCTATATGCTCGAAAAGATCCTGAAAATGGAGCTCAGCCGCGAATTTATGGATGCTACGGACGGCATCGCCATCGCAATCTGCCATCAGTACCATGCCAACTCTCCGGCGTCCGTCGCGTCCAGTGGTTCTAAAAAAGCCAAAAAAGGCGGCTGGGGCGCGTTCGTGAGCGAAAACCCGGGCCGGGTCAAGTAGCACTTACCGGATCATTTTCAGGGACTTCACTACATTGCCTGTCGTAAGCCGGTAGACGTACACGCCCGATTGCAGGCCGGAAAGGTCTGGCTGGACGAAATTCCAACCTCCCGAAAAGGCTTTATTACCCAGCTGCTTCATGAATTGCCCACGCAGGTTGAACAGTTCCAACCGCGCCTCGGCGGCTTGTGGCAGGTAGAATGCGATTTCGGTCGGCCCCAATGCGGGATTGGGCGAATTTTGAAGTAATACCACTTCATTGGGGTGCTCATTGATCGGCGAGTCATTTGGAACGACGCGGAACGGCAGGCTTTCGTTACTCGTGATTTCCGGGGCTGTCGTGAGGAGGTTAATCGTGTACTGGTCGCCGCTGAGCGTGTCGGGGAGCGTGAAACTCACCGCATGGCCGGCTATCGTTACCGAGTCTACACTGATTTGAGCGCCGGTGATTTGGTTGTTCAGCAGGATGGTGATCCGGTTGTCTGCCCCGAATGTGGAATTCGTACTGAGCTTCACGGTAATTGGCGAGCCGGCAGGGTAGGTGGCCTCCGGTTCGAAAGCGAGGATTTGGCGTTCGTCGAAGGTTTGAATTTCGCCACCGGTCGTCATGATACACAACTTATCGTTGAAATAGACAATGTCGAACGGCTCCCGGAGAAAATTCAGGCCGTCGGAATAAACATTTGCTTTGCCATTCGCGAATTTGACGAGCGCGTAGTTTTCGAGGCTGTTCTTGTCATAATTAATAAAATAAGAAGCTAGCCACATGTTGTCATCCGCATCGAAAATGACTTTTCTGACATTGAATTTTTGCAAAGGCTCGATCAAATCCCACCGGCCGGCGGCGCTATTGAGCTTACCGACTCCAAAATCGCCATAAATGTAACAATTGTCGCTTTTGTCGAACGTCATACCGTAAATGCCATCCGCCCGGAACGGAAAGTGTGTCTGGTTCGTCCATTGGTTGTTTTCAAACCGCCATACCGCGCCGCCGTCGCCCACGGTCCAGATGCGTTCCTGATTGTCTTTCCCGAGGCAAAAAGGCGTCCCGAGCTGCATAGCGGCACGATGGTAGGTAAAAGTGCCATTGTGGAACTGAACAATGCCCTTGTCGTAGCTCCTCAGGAAAAAGCCGGAAGTTTCCGAATACAGCATTGTCTCGGTGTCATTCCAGCTGATATTGGTGGGAGGGGAAATCCATTCGTATTTATGACCTGTTTTCAGCATAAATCCCTGGTAAGGGTCGGCCGCGAAGACTTTGCCATCGGGCGACGCGCCAAATGCCGAGAGGATCTGCGGGCTCTGGCCATTGGTTTTGGAAGGAATGAAATTCTCCCATGATAGGAGGTCGGTGGTGCTATGGTAACCTCCCTGAAAGTTGAATATATACAGCTGGTCGCCGGCTTTTACAAAACGATTGGAAAGCGCTAATGTTAAACTGAAAGTGCTGGTCTGCAACCCTTTCGAGGCGGTTTCTACAAAGCTGAAACGGGTATCATCAACGCCCGTGGCGAATTTTGAAACGTTCCATGCCGAGGTTACCTGGTTGGACAATGCCAGGCGGGAGCGGATGAAATAGGTGGTTTGCTCGTTGAGCGATGGGCGGAACAACTCCTTATCGGTATACGGGGCGCCCAATGCATTATTGGAAAACGGACCTTCAAAAACGATCTTTTGGAATGATGGATCGGTGGCAATCTGTGCCTGTCCGGTGAAAGCCTCGTTCGTTATCAAGGGTACCCATTGCCTGACGGCGAGAATCGGCTTCGAGGACAAGATCCGGGTGCTGTCCGAAGCACTATGCAGGGTCGAGACCGGCGTTTCGAGCCAAATCGGTGCCGACCACTGGCTCCAAATGCCTTGTTTGCTGATGCGGTATTGCAGCGAGAACATACTGTTGTCACCCAGCCCGTGCGATACCGTAAAATTTTGGAATCCCGTGCCGGTTATCTGGGCAGTCGTTTCAAAAGACTGATTTTGAAAAGGAACTTCAATCCGTAATTGATAAGCCGAGATACCGGCCAGTGCCTTGAAAGAACCGGAAACTACTCCCAGGTTCCCCCGCATGACGCGTAGAAGTTGCGGAGGTGCGGCGGATTCCGAGAATGCGGCCACATT
>CBIHPQ010000626.1:0-2981 GCA_966211825.1 uncultured Dyadobacter sp.
CCCGCCGACGGGTTGGAAATTCTGCTTGATATCCGCCTGGACCGTCGGGGATACATTGCCGGGAACATACTGCTCCGTCCCTTCAAATGGCAGGCGGTATTTGTCATGTTCTTTGGAAACGCCTTTTTTACGGTAAATGACCAGGTGTTTTCCTTCGAGGTTAATGCCCGGCGCGCCCGGCCAGTTTTTGTAGGCCAGTTGGGCCGTCACGTCCAGGGTGTAGCCCGCCGCCAGCCAGGTAATGCCTTGCACGTCGTAGCTTCCCTGTTCGCTACTGGCGATCTGGAAGGTGTTTTCGGTGGTGTTCTGATAGTAACCGGGCTCGGCGATGGGCTGTATGAACGGGTGCACCGGATCCACGAGGCACCGGGTGAATACGGTACTGGTATCCATGCCGTGCAAAGATGTTTTCGCCACTTTGATGAGGTAGTTCCCGTTCGCATCGGATTTACCATAGGCAACAGTGGCCCTGTATTTGTTTGGAAATACCTTCATCAGCGTCACTTTCGTATTCGGCAGCGGGTGCGGGGCGCCGCTTTCGCCGGGGAATTTGTAGGCCAGCAATCCACGGATCGTAAGGCTGTCGGCTTCATCGCCTTTGTTTTTTTCAATTAATAAAAACGACCTCGGCTTCGAGAGCAGCGGTACATCTCCCAGCTGGGCGCGTTTTCTCCTCAGGTCCGACATTCCCTGTAATTCCACCTGTACCTGGTAGTTTCTGCCGGTTGGCATATCCGCAGGCAGTTCCGATTTTTGAAGGCCCAGCTCTTCGCCGCGCACTAGCCTGTCGATCAGTACTTTACCCGCATTGCCCCGCTCCGCCGATTTGATCTGTACGCGATAGCTCAGCTCGGGAAATTGCTCCACGATGGATTTCCGGGGCTGGGCTTCAAATGCTTTTCTGAGCAGTTGGTCAAATTCCGGGTCCAGCTTCCACGCAACGACAAACGGATTGTTGTTGCCGACCTCCACTGCCGTGTTCCTTTTCGACGCCGGCCGGGTGATGGTAATGTATTCCAAATCGGGTCCGGCAGGGGTTTGCAGGCCATAGGTAAATGCCTGTACGGGACTTTTGCCGTCGTTCATAAAATTCAGTCGCCGGTCGGTCGGAGTGGCCTGCACGCGCCAGGCGTACCTTTTGCCTTTTTGCAAGGGCGGATGCTGCGGGCCGTACACGAATGTGGTCGTTCTCAGATGATTGACTTCCACACCCGACCTCGGCAGTATCATCGCATCGATAAACACATTCGGATCGACATTACTTTCGGGTAACTCCACGATCCGGATGCTGTATTCCACCTGGTTGGGCATAACGCCCACGGGTGCCGACCAGGTGAAAAGTTGTGTTTGCGGCGTTTTGATGGCAATTTCTTCGTCGGCCATCGGCGAGATCAGGATCGGCGGCTCCACAATCCGCACGGGGATCAGTCCGCTGCAGCCCATCGGAAATTCGGCGGATAGCGGCCTGGTCGTGGCGTTATCGAATGCCTGAATGCATAGCTGATAGTTGCCTTCCGGTAGCGGCAGTCCGCGATAGAGCAGCTCTTTGTTCATGCCTTCGACCTCGATCTGGCCCAGGTCGAAAAGCCCTTCCAGCTCCGCGCGGGTGATCAGCCGGTTCACATCGGTAGGCCGCAGTTCAAGGGGTCGCAGGGGGCGGTAGTTCGGCGAGGTGCGGATCACCACGCCATTGTCCCCTTCCAGTTTTCCCAGCAAACGCACCGACATGGCCCGCCCCGACTGGTTGGAAATGAACACCTGTACCCGGTTGCCCGAGCCCGGATAGTCCTGAATGTAAGGACTGTACGGCGGCAGCACATGGGTCGTAATGCGCACCTGGTTCTGCCCCGAAGCTGCTTGCAGCACGAAAGCCAGGAATACCAAAATTCCCGAAACGGTTTGCCGGAGTGCCGCAATGGCCGGTCTTTTAAAATGAAATTCCATAGCCGATATTTCCTCTGAATTCATTGAATTTTTCCGCCTGAACGCCTGTGTCGGATTTCAGGTAATTGAGCGATATGCTGATATTCTGTTTTTTGGCCAGCTGGTAAGCCGCATTCGCGGTGGCTGTGAGCACTTTGCCGGTTTCTTCGGCTTGTTTGTTCACCAGGTAGGAGACATTTGCGGAGGTATTTATTTTCTTTTTGAAAAAAGCATAATTACTCCCCAGCGTCGGGCCGTAGAACCGGAGCTTGCCATTGTTCGGGGCCATTGCCGCCAGGCCGGTTTGAGTGTAGGACAATAGCAGGTTCGCCCCAAAACCGCTTTGCGTCGATTGCAGAAAATAGCCAAGGCTTGCATTCTGGCTATTGTTTTCGGTTTGGGCCGCGGTGGCGGCATTCAGGTCGGAGAGCTGCTGATGCGTGGCTGTGAGGGTCAGGATGTGCGAATAATCCTTGTTAAAAATCGAATACCGCAGATTTGCATTGGCGGAGAAATTATTTTGGGCAATGCGGAGCGTATCGATCAGCGGGCGCAGGCCGGCACGCTGGCTGAGGCCGTAGTTGGACAGTGAAATATCGAGGCCGAGCGACGGATCGGGGTTCAGCGACACCATCAGCGAGCCTACCGAGCGGCCCGTGCGGCTGTTTTTATTATCGGCCAGGTTATCGAACTGCTTCCCGTAGCTTCCGGCGAGCCGCGCTTTGCCTTTCAGCAGATTGAGGGCGACATTGCCGGTGTAGCTCTGGATATCGCTTTGGAAATAGTAGGCCCCCATCGTCTGGAAATTAGGATCAATGCGCTTGTATTGGAACTTCACCGAACCCCATTTGCTCTGGTACCCCAATGCGGCCTGGGTCGCCTGTGTGAGTTGTGTGGACAGGCGGGGCGTGATAAGCTTGCCCACGAGGCGGTACACGGGATTTTTACCTTCCGCCTGCACCTCCGCCGCGGTCATGTCACGGGTGTAGGAGCTGGCGGCGACGTCGGCCTCCACGAGAATGTGCCTGATGATGAGCAGCCGCGAGCTCAGGCCGATC
>CBIHPQ010000627.1:0-2977 GCA_966211825.1 uncultured Dyadobacter sp.
CAGTACCGATTCGATAAACTGCTCAAACCGTATGCTGCCGAGGTGCGCATTGCCTTTCGGCGCCAATGCGGCCTGCGGGATCACGACGCCGAAATATTCGTCAGGATCAGTACGAAGGGCCCAGAGATTGTTACAGGGTGGTGCACAACTTGAAACAATCCTATTACCGACATTCTAATTTTTTAATCTATTACTCCGATAGATATTAAGCATTTTTTAATTTATTTTTAATAGATTTACAAAATATTTAATAATACAACCTTTACAATAACTTCATTTTGATGGATTTAACGGAATTATATTTCAAAAAATTCGGTTTACAGAAAATCAATTTTAATATTAAGTAGCCAAAAACAGGAGAAAATTTCAAGACAACAAACAAACAAATCCTCACCAAAATACAATTCATGAAAACGAGATTTATCTACTTCATTCTGGTGACCCTGCTTGCGACCGGCCTGGCGCGTGCCCAGCAGCGGACCATTACCGGTACCGTCACCGACGCCAACGATGCCAGCGGGCTTCCCGGGGCTTCCGTCACGATAAAAGGCTCTTCAACCGGCACGCTCACCGATGCCAACGGCGGGTTCAGCCTCGACCTCGGTACGGAATCGCCCGTACTGGTGATTTCATTTATAGGATACATTACCCAGGAGGTGACGGTGGGCAACAGCGACAAGATCACCATCTCCCTGAAACAGGACGCTAAAATCCTGAACGAAGTGGTAATAACCGCTTTGGGCATCTCCCGCGAGAAACGCGCGCTGGGGTATGCCGTGCAGGAAGTGAAAGGGGAAGCTTTGCAAACCCGTCCTACGAACGCATTGAGCGCATTGTCCGGAAAAGTGGCCGGTTTGCAGGTGACGACTTCGGGCGGTAACATGGGCGGCTCGTCGCGGGTGTTGCTGCGGGGTATCAACTCCATATCGGGCAACAACCAACCTTTGTACGTGATAGACGGTACGCCGATCGACAATGCGGACCTCAACAGCGCGGCTACGAGCTCGGGAAGCGGCGGCAAGGACGTGGGTAACATGATCCAGGACCTGAACCCCGACGATATCGAGAACATTTCGGTGCTGAAAGGGCCATCCGCAGCGGCACTTTACGGTACCCGCGCCGCGAATGGCGTGATCCTGATCACGACCAAAAAAGGCAAGGAGAACAGCAAGGTCAATATCACGCTGAACACGGGTCTGGAGTTTGAAAACATCGTGCGCCTCCCGAAACGCCAGAAACTATACGGCGGCGGCTTTTCGAATACATTCCAGAAAGCCAACATCGGCGGTACCGATTACAATATCGCCGAATATGCGGTGGATGAAAGCTGGGGGCCCAAGCTGGACGGCACACCTGTGCTGCATTGGTACAACCTCGATCCCGAAAACACAGCGGAATACCTGAAACCACAGCCCTGGGCATACCCTAAAAACGACGTGCATACCTTCTTCGAAACCGGCGTTTCGAACACGAACAGCCTCGCGGTAAGCGGCGGTAATGCCACGTCTACCTACCGCATTTCATTCACCAACAAGAATGTAAAAGGAACTGTACCGAACTCGTCGCTGAAACGTAACTCGATCAACTTTTCAGGTTCGACGCAGGCGGGCAAGTTCAAGTTTTATAATAATTTCAATTATATCAAAAACCAGTCGACCGGCCGGCCGTGGACAGGTGCTACCAACCGGAACATTATCCTCGAAGCATTTCAGTGGGGACAGGTGCAGGTGGATTACGAAAAGCTGAAAAACTACAAGCGCGCCGACGGCAGCCAGATCCTGTGGAACCGCAGCGGCTACCAGGATACGCCAGCCGGGGAAGCAGCGAAATTTATCGATAACCCGTACTGGTCGGCCTACCAAAGCTACCTCGAAGAGAACCGCGACCGTTTCTACGGCAATGTGGGCGTGGTTTACGACGTGAACAGCTGGCTGAAACTGAGCGGAAAGGTGAATGCGGATGTGTACCAGTATCAATATCAGGACCGCATTGCCGTATACTCGCGCACGCAGTCGCAATACCAGGAATACAATAACAATTTCAGCGAGTTCAACTATGAATTGCTGGCTTCGGCCACCAAGAGCTGGGGCGATATTTCATTGAATGTGAATGCCGGTGGTAACATCATGAGCCAGCGCCGCCGCATCAGCGACGCCCTCACACAAGGCGGGCTGATCATTCCGGAATATTACAACCTGAAAAACGCGAGCTCGGTACTGGTGAACTCGAATGCCTACCGCAAGCAGATCAGCTCGATATTCGGTAGCTTCTCACTGGGCTGGAAGAGCCTGCTTTTCCTCGACGGTACGTTGCGTAACGACTGGTCTTCTACCCTGCCGCTGAACCGGAATTCATTTGCATACCCATCCCTGACGACCAGCTTGATCCTTACCGAGCTGAATGGGGTGAAGGATATCAGCTGGCTGGATTTTGCCAAAGTACGCCTCGGCTGGGCGCAGGTGGGTAACGACACCGATCCCTACCAGTTGCAACGCGCCTATGAAGCGGGCCAGTCGTTCGACGGGCTGCCTTCATACAAACTGCCGGCACAGCTGAACAACCAATCGTTGAAACCGGAGATTACCAGCTCCTGGGAAGCCGGTGTGAATATCCAGGCTTTGAAAAACCGCGTCGGACTGGACATTACTTATTATGATAATGTGAGCCGCAACCAGATCATCAACATCCCGGTGTCGTCGGCATTCGGTTATGACTCGAAGGTGATCAATGCAGGTAAGATCAATAACAAGGGTATCGAGGTAACCCTGACGGGTACACCGATCCGCGCCAACGGATTTGAATGGAATTCGAGCCTTAACTGGTCGAGAAACCGCAACAAGGTGATCCAACTGGCACCGGGCGTGAATACTTTCCAGCTTGCCAACAGCCTCGTGACGCTCGTTGCGCGTGAGGGAGAGCCATACGGGCAGATCCTCGGCAACGACTTCGTTTACGCCGCCGACGGCCAGAAAGTGAT
>CBIHPQ010000628.1:0-2976 GCA_966211825.1 uncultured Dyadobacter sp.
CGTCGATGAAAGATTGGATACCGTGTTACCCGGTGTGTGTTTCAGTACATAATCTGCAACGGCTACGAGCGTGTATTCTTCGCCAAACGGCGTACCATCCTCGCACATGAGCGCGAGCCTGTCTACGTCCGGATCCACGACAATACCGAGGTTGTAGGAGCCATTGTTGAGCTCCTTACTGATATCGTGTAAATGTTCGGGAAGCGGCTCTGGATTATGTGCAAAGTTCCCGGTTGGCTCGCAATTCATCTTTTTGATGCTTTTCGAATCAACGCCCAGAGCTTCCAGCAGCTGCGGTACCGCAATACCGCCGGTAGAGTTCACCGCATCGACTACAATCCTGAAATTGGCATTTTTAATAGCCTCCGCATCCACCAGCGAAAGCGATAAAACGTGGTCGATATGCTTTTGCAGGTAAGTGTTATCCACTGAGTAGCTGCCCAATTTTTTTACATCGGGGAAAACAAAATCCTCCTCATCCGCGATACGGAGCACTTCTGCACCTTCCGCTTCTGAGATGAATTCGCCTTCATTATTGAGCAGTTTGAGGGCATTCCACTGGATCGGGTTGTGGCTGGCAGTGAGTATGATGCCTCCCGCCGCACCTTCCGCTTTCACGGCTATCTCGACAGTCGGAGTAGTGGAAAGGCCAAGGTCGAGCACATTAAGGCCTACGCCTTGCAGAGTACCGGCTACCAGGCGGCTTACCATTTCACCGGAAAGCCTGGCATCTCTGCCGATCACAACTTTGAGATTCTGTGGATTTGTACGCCTCACCCATGTCCCGTATGCAGCAGCAAACTTCACAACATCAATCGGAGTCAGCGCCTCACCCGATTTTCCACCCACTATTCCCCTGATTCCTGAGATAGATTTAATTAACGTCACGATCTAGAATTCCTCTTTATGTTTAGTTGCAAAAATACTAAATTCCCTCTCCGCAATTAGATTTTTCTACAAACAAAAAACAATAATTGAGTTTCTGGACTCCTATTTTCCGCCAGGTCACAGCTTTACCGATTTGCCGGAAAAGCAGCTATAATATACGTTTTCAGGCCCGATTCGACCGTTACACCCTCGAAATTTTACCCATTTTTAGCAATACCGGTGCATCCATTCCCGCTACAATTTTGTACGGAATAGCCCAGCAACGCACCCCACTGATTTCGATCAGTTCATCCACTGGCTTTTGAAATGCCCCTGGCTCTGGCTTTGCGACTGCCCCGTCTCCAGTCCGAAGTACATATCGAAGATCTTGTTGTCCACTTCGTTGTTCTTGATCTGGAACTTGTCGAGGTATTCGTGCAGGCCCATTTTGAACACATCCTCCACATCCGTGAATTCGAGTTCGCTGCGGATCTTGCTCAATGCTCGCTCGGCCGGGTTGGTATAGCCACGCTCGGGAATGGAACCGGCAATCGCATACAATGAAAGCTCGGCCTGGCGTACGCAATAGGCGATCGACCGCGGAAAGAGCTTGTCCAGGATCAGGAACGCGACAATATTCATCGGCGTCAGCGCACGGTGCGTTTGACGGTACATGTTATATGCACTCACCGATTTCAGTACGGCCGTCCACAGCATGAGGTCGAGCGTCGAGCCCGACGTACCCGAATCCTGCAACAATGTAAAATACTTCACGTCCAGGAAGCGCGAGCATTTGTCGGCCCGCTCGATATGCCGTCCGAGCCTTCCGAAATGCCAGGCTTCGTTGCGCGTGATCGACGAGTCGACCACCCCGTGAAAAAGCTGGCAGTTTTTGCGGATATCCGTAAAATATGCCTGCATATGGTCCATATTCCGGAAATCGTCCGGTGAAGTCCCTTTAATGGCCAGGTAAAACGTGTTGATACTTTCCCACATCTCCTTCGATATCGTCTCCCGGATCGTTCGCGCGTTCTCGCGGGCTTCGTACAGGCAGCTGATGATCGAGTTCGGGTTACGTTTATCGAATGTCATGAAATGGATGACATCCTCCTTGGTTGGCTTATCGTAGTATTTATAGAACAGAAAATGGTCGGCCGTCGCGATCAGAAGCGGCTCCCATTGTTCGTCCACATCGGGCGGAAGGTCGAGGGCCAGGTTAAAGTTAACTCCCACGAAACGGGCATAATTCTCAACCCGCTCCATGTAACGATTCATCCAGTAAATAGAATTCGCAACTCGACTCAACATAAGTGGAAAGTAATGTCTCTAAAATTGTAAATCAGAATAATTATTAAGCGATCAAACCAAAATACCTAATAAAATTTTGCAAATACAAGGATATACAAAAAGTAATATTATTTCCTTCCAAAATATTATTCTGCAAAATTCGGCCCGCAGTCTTGGAATCTTCCCGAAACCTTTAAAATTTGTAACTTATCCTTTCATCAAACCATAACCCGTATTTCCTGTGTCAAAGAAAGAACAATTTATTGCAGCAATTCAGAAATCCTATCAAACTGACAAACCTGTAATTCATTTGGGGTCGGCCATTCTCGACGGCGAGATCATCGGCGAGGCCCGCGTAAACCTTCCCTTGCGCATGATGAACCGCCACGGGCTCGTGGCCGGGGCTACCGGATCGGGTAAGACGCGTACATTACAGGTATTTGCCGAGCAGCTTTCCGCGGCAGGCGTGCCCGTGTTCATGTCCGACATTAAAGGCGACCTTTCCGGGATTGCGCAGCCGGGCAAAACCAATGCAGCACTGGAAGAACGGGCACAGGTACTCGGCACCGTTTTCGAGCCTAAGGGGTTTCCGGTGGAGCTATATTCGCTTAGCGGCAAAAAAGGCGCCCAAATGCGGGCGACCGTCCTGGAATTCGGGCCGATATTGCTTTCCAAGATTTTCGAACTGAATGAAACACAGGCAGGCGTGCTCGCTATCCTGTTCAAATATGCCGACGATAAGGATCTGCCGATGGTAGATCTGAACGACTTGAAAAAAGTGCTGAACAACAAGGAAGAAGGCGCGGGCGCAGCGGAGATCAA
>CBIHPQ010000629.1:0-2948 GCA_966211825.1 uncultured Dyadobacter sp.
GGATACGTATACGACACGCTCCAACCGGTTTGTCGACCATATGTCGGCCTACGCCGTAGTTGCCGCGATCACTTATTTCTGCATTCATTATATCAGAGGCAGTTACGAAAGTGAGAAGGCGCTGACTCTCGAGAAATCGAAGGCGATTGAACTGCAAAACTTTCAGATCGGCAAGCAGAACGAAGAGTTGGAAAAACTGAATGCGGAGAAAAACAAGCTGATGTCTATTGTTGCGCATGACCTCCGTTCGCCGCTGGGCAGCATCCAGAACTTCCTTGAACTACTCACGCAGCACGAACTGGACGAAGAACAGAAACTCGATATTGAGAACAACCTCCTCAATTCAACCAAAAACACGCTGGCGATGCTCTCGAAGCTGCTCGACTGGTCGAAATCACAATTGCACGGCGTTTCCGCGCATATGGAATACCTGAACGTCCAGGCGCTATTTGAACCGACGCTGAACCTCGAACGCAATATCGCAGCCCGCAAAAACATCAGCCTCGATTACTACTTCGACCCCTCGGCGGGCATTTACGCCGATAGCGACATGATGCAGCTCATCCTGCGCAACATCGTAGGAAATGCGATCAAATTCACCGGTATGGGAGGGCATATTGTTGTAAAAGCTGAGGCTCAGGGCAAAAATTGCCTGATTTCCGTCATGGACGACGGCATTGGAATGTCGGAAGAAAAACAGCAGTCGATTTTTTCACTGAATGTCGAATCCACTTTCGGGACCAACAATGAGAAAGGGGTTGGTCTGGGCCTGATGCTCTGTATGGAATTCATCAAGGCCCAGAACGGTAAGATCTGGCTGGAAAGCACGCCGGGAGAAGGCACCAGCTTCTACATCGCGGTACCGATGTACGATAAAAGCCATGTGCGGCAGCCTAATTTGCTATGATCATGCGCACCCAGGCACGTCGGCCAGGTCGAAATAGATCTGCAACCCGCGCTCACGCCCGATCCTGACATCCTCATCGGCCCCCTTCGACTCCCCTTCCAACCTGAGAATCGCATCGCATTTCTCCAAAAGGCGGGCTGCTACCGGATACAAAATCTCCTCATAAGGCGCATCACCCGGCACTTTCGAGCCCGCCAGTTCCAGCAGCGGCAGCGCTACCCATTCTCCGATCACAGGCAAATGCCCGGCGCGGAAAAGCTGCAACGTCACCGATTCGAGCTTGTCGAGGTTTTTACGCATTAGTAAGGGGTCGTCATTTGTACCCGACCGGTAGGGCCCGGCGACCAGGATCATTAATCCTTTCATGGCTAATTGATTTAAATTGAAATGATTTTATTAAAAATGATCAGATATGCTACTTTTGAGCCCATCAGAGTTAACTATAAGCTTCATATTTGATCATAACTAATCGTTTTTGATTATTTTTGATCAAAAGTAAACAATTGCTATGAACTTTCAAGAAAGAAAGAAGAAAATTCTTGCCGCGCTTGACGACGCTGAAAGCCTCAGTGTATTCGAACTGGCTGAAATACTGGAAGCATCACCGGCGACGATCCGCCGCGACCTGGGCGATATTGCGGAAGAAGGATTGCTTGTGCGCACACACGGGGGCGCGATGAAAATGGAAAACCCGGCACTGACCGGCTTTTCAGAGAAATCGGGCGTTAACAGCCCCACCAAAGAGCGTATTGCAGAAAAAGCCGCTTCTTACGTGCAGGATGGCGACATTATTTTCCTCGACTGCGGCAGCACGGTATTTCAGATGTGCCGTTTCTTGAAAAAGAAGAGCATTCGCGTCATTACCAACTCATTACCAATCCTCGCCGAACTGATCGACGTGCCATCGATCCAGATCAACCTTATTGGCGGGGAACTGAACAAGGCCAGAAGGGCCGTGCACGGCGACAAGGCGGTGCAACATATCCATGGCTACCACGCACACAAGGCGTTCATCGGCGTCGACGGCCTCTCCGTCGAAAATGGCCTTACCGCGCATAGCGAGCACGAGTCGAGTATCACTACGGCATTTATCCGCAACGCAGGCCAGGTAATGTTGCTTTGCGATGCCTCCAAGATCGGCAGGGACAGCTACGTAAAATTCGCGGAACTTTCGGCCATCCATACACTCATTACCGATTCGGGTGCCGATGCCGGGAAGACCAGCGCATTACAGCAAACGGGGCTGAATGTGGAGGTTGCCGGGTGATCGGACGAGCGCCGCGTCTTCAAAACAAAAACCCTGCGCTCAAAGGCACAGGGCTTGAAATAGTCCGGTTCAGATTTTAGTAGCCTTCGTTCTGGTACATTTTTTCCGGGTTCAGCTTGGTTTCATCAAACGGGATCGGATAGTAGCGGTCCTTTTTGCCAAAGTTGCTGAGTTTCGCAATGCCGAAGTTCTCCTGTTTTTTACTTTTGAAATAAGCCACGAGCTCGTCGGTCGAGAAAAACCTCAGCAGGTCGAACCAGCGGTGGTTTTCGAATGCAAGCTCTACCCGGCGCTCATGCAGGATAGCGAGTTTCAACGTCGGATAATTGGCTGCGTAGGCCGCATTGGCTTTGGAAGCGGCATATTTCGGCAGGCCGGCGCGCTCGCGGACCTGATCGAGGAAGCCGATAGCGGCCGGTTCGTCGCCCAGCTGCATATTCACTTCGGCAAGCATCAGAAGTACGTCGGCATAGCGGATCAGGATCCAGTCGTTGCCGCCGTAGCCATTGGTAGTCGCTGCCGAGCTGGCATCGCGGTATTTGGTGATAAAATAGTCCTTCACGATCGGGTCATTGGCGTACTTGATCGAAAAATCCTTTCTCACATCACCTTCTTCATAATCCTGCACAAGATCAGGCGTAACATTGCCTCCCGAACCCGACGATGCGAATAATGAGTTGACCGTCTCACCTTTCGCCTGGTTGTTGCGGGCAATGGATGATGAGAAGTTGATATCGCCCTGCTTGTTTACGACCTGGAAGATAATCTCGGCAT
>CBIHPQ010000630.1:0-2941 GCA_966211825.1 uncultured Dyadobacter sp.
GTAATTGCCGATCGGCCTGCTCCCAGTTGATCCACGAGATCTCATTGTCCTGACAATAAGCATTATTATTGCCCTGCTGGCTGCGGCCGCATTCGTCACCGGCAACCAGCATGGGCACGCCCTGCGACATGAGCATCGTTGCCAGGAAATTCCGCTGCTGGCGCGCGCGCAATGCATTGATCCCCGGATCGTCTGTGGGCCCCTCGGCGCCGCAGTTCCAGGAATTGTTCGAGTCGTCGCCGTCTTTATTGTCGTCGCCGTTGGCCTCGTTGTGCTTGTCGTTGTAGCTCACCAGGTCGCGGAGCGTGAAGCCATCGTGTGCGGTAATGAAATTGATGCTGGCGGTCGGTCGTCGGTAGCTGTTATGGTAGAGGTCGGGGCTGCCTGTGAAACGCTGGGCGAAATTCGTGAGTTTGGTTTCGCCGCCTCGCCAGAATGCCCGCATCTGATCCCGGTACAAGCCGTTCCATTCACCCCAGCCGACCGGAAATTTCCCGACCATATAGCCGTCCTCGTTAATGTCCCAGGGTTCGGCAATGAGCTTTACCTGTGAAATGACGGGATCCTGGTGGATAATGTTGAAGAAAGAGCTGAGGTTATCGGTATCATGCAGTGTCCGTGCGAGCGCCGCGGCGAGGTCGAACCGGAAGCCGTCGACGTGCATTTCGGTGATCCAGTACCGGAGGCTGTCCATGATCAGTGCAAGTACGTTGGGGAGTCGCACATTCAGCGTGTTGCCGGTGCCGGTGTAATCCATATAATGCCGCCGGTCGTTCTCGACAAGCCGGTAGTAAGAGGCATTATCGAAGCCTCTGAACGAAAGGGTAGGCCCCAGATGGTTGCCTTCGGCGGTATGGTTGTAGACGACGTCGAGGATCACTTCAATGCCCGCTTTGTGCAGTTCCTTAACCATATACTTAAACTCATTCACCTGCTGCCCCGGATCGCCGGAGCTGCAATAGCGGGGATCGGGCGCGAGAAAAGCCAGGGTATTGTAGCCCCAGTAGTTGGTAAGTCCCTTCTCGACCAGGTGCCTGTCGGCCACGAAGTGATGCACGGGCAGCAGCTCGATGGCAGTTATTCCCAGGTCTTTCAGGTAACCGATCGACGCCGGGTGTGCCAGGCCCGCGTAGGTGCCGCGGAGTTCTTCCGGTAGCTCGCTATTAAGTTGTGAAAAACCTTTCACGTGCGCTTCGTAAATGATCGTTTCGTGGTAGGGCCGATCTATGCGCTGGTCGTCTTCCCAATCAAAAGTTTCGTCGATCACGACGGCCTTGGGGATGAACGGGGCGCTGTCGTCGGTGTTGAAACTTAGGTCTTCCTGCGGATCGCCGATCTGGTACCCGAAGAGCGCATTATCCCAATGCAGCGTCCCGTCCAGAGCCTTGGCGTAGGGGTCAACCAGCAGCTTGGCCGAATTGAACCGGTGCCCTTTCTCAGGCTCGTAAGGCCCGTAGACACGGAAACCATAGAGCTGCCCCGGCGATAGTGCAGGCACATACACATGCCATATATGATGCGTGACTTCCTCTATTTTGATCTTCGCATACTCCTCGCCCTCCCGGTTGAACAAACATAGTTCGATGCAGTCGGCGTTTTCTGAAAAGACTGCGAAGTTGACGCCATTGCCGTCCCATTGCGCACCCAGCGGGTAAGGTTTGCCCGGCAAAGCCCTGAGGTCGGTGCCGGCTTCGGCATCCTCTACCTGGTTTTCAATATGTGTGTCCATAGCAAATTTAAAGAGTCAAACAGCGGCGGCACTGGTAATATTCGTGCCAGGCCGGTTTGGGTCTTGCGCTATATGAGTTCAAATCAGTTTCCCCAGCATTGTAGAACAAAAGCCACGGATCAGCGGTCTGTTTGGATGTAGAAAGGGGTTGTTTCATGGCACAGAATTTAACATATACTGGCAAGTTATGCATCGACAAAAACCACACCTTTTTACCTTCCATGGAACGAAACCCAAAGCCGCAGCAAACAAACCCAGCCGAAGAACGAAACAATGGACAGTTGATTTTTCTGGCAGAAGATGACCACGATGATATTTACCTGTTCGAACGCGCATTGAACGGCCTCAAATCCGGCCACGCGCTGAACACATTCGGAAACGGCCAGGAGCTGTTCGATGCATTACAAATAGCGGGTCAGAAGGAGCCTGACCTTGTTTTTCTCGACATTAATATGCCCATACAAAACGGCCTGGAATGCCTGCTAAGCATCCGAAAGCATTACTCCAAAGTCCTTCCCGTGTTTTTGTTCTCCACCGCCCAGGACCGCCTCACAGTGGAGCAGGCGCGCAAGCTCGGGGCTACGGGTTATTTGTCCAAACCGAGCTCGATGGAGGAACTGGGCAGTTTGCTGACGAGCGTGCTGGCAATCGACTGGCATACGCGCTCGGTCAACGACTTTTACGTGCATCTGCAACTCGCCGATACCTGATCATAGTCGTGGCCCGGTGGGTGATGGCACAATGATTGTCAGGCAACGGCAAATTTTCAAACCATGACAACAATCACATTGAATGTAAACAAGCGCCCGCATACACTGGAAATCCTTCCCTGGGTTTCGCTGCTGGACGCATTGCGTGAACGGTTGAAGCTCACGGGTACCAAAAAGGGCTGCGACCACGGGCAATGCGGGGCCTGCACTGTGCTGTGCGACGGGAAGCGTATCCTGAGCTGCCTGGCGCTCGCCGTTATGAAGGACGGCTCGGAGGTGACGACGATCGAAGGCATTGCCGATGGCGATACGCTTCATCCTTTGCAAAAAGCATTTATCGAACACGATGCATTTCAATGCGGCTACTGCACGCCCGGGCAGATATGTAGCGCTGCGGGCATGCTGAGCGAAGGCAAGGCCCGCACCCGCGAGGAAGTGAAGGAGCTTATGAGCGGTAATCTTTGCCGGTGCGGTGCCAACGTTGCGATTATCGACGCGATCA
>CBIHPQ010000631.1:0-2940 GCA_966211825.1 uncultured Dyadobacter sp.
ATTTACAAATAATCGAGCGCTATGAAAACACCTTTCCTGCTATTACTTCTATTGTTCGCCGGAGAGGCGTTTGCACAGCAAGATGCTCCGGATTTAACTACGTCCGATATTGCCGCGCTCGAAAGCAGGAGCGCAGGCCTGCGGATCAATGCGCCCGGTATGCGGGTGATGGCTTCCAATAATTTCGACGTGAAATACTACCGCTGCGAATGGGAGGTGGACCCCGCCGTGAATTACATAAAAGGCGTCGTGACACCCTATTTCGTGATGAGCGCTGCCGGAAATAGCATTACCCTCGACTTGTCAAATGCTTTGACGGTTTCGACGGTACAGCAGCGCGGCAGCAATGTCGCATTTGTGCATTCCGGCGACGCGCTGAGCATTACCCTGCAAAACCCACTCGCCCAGGGAACGAAGGACTCGGTGACCATCACCTACGAGGGAATACCGTCAGCGACAAATGGCTCTTTTGTGAATTCTGTTCACGGATCGGGTAGTCCTATTGTGTGGACACCTATAATTTGGACGTTAAGCGAACCATACGGCAGCCGCGACTGGTGGCCGTGCAAGAACGGCCTGGACGACAAGGCCGATTCGCTGGACGTTTACGTCACGCATCCCGCGTCTTACAAAGCTGCGTCCAACGGGTTGCTGAAAAGTGAAACGGCCGTTGCGGGGTCCAAAATCCGGACGTATTGGAAACACCGTTATGCGATCGCGAGCTACCTGGTGGCTATTGCGGTAACCAATTACAATGTGCTGGACAACAGTGTGCTGATCGGCGGAACCAATGTGCCTTTTAAAACCTACTGTTACCCGGAGAGCCAGGCGACTTTCCAGAACGGCGCTCAGAATGCACTGAATGCAATGGTACAATTCAGCAACCTTTTCGGCGACTATCCATTTAAAAATGAAAAATATGGCCACGTTCAATTCGGGTGGGGCGGGGGTATGGAGCATCAAACCTGCTCGTTTATGGTTAATATGGGTGAAACGCTCATCGCCCACGAGCTTGGCCATCAGTGGTTTGGCGACAAGGTTACCTGTGGAAGCTGGCAGGATATCTGGCTGAACGAAGGCTTCGCGACACATCTTGCGAGCATTTATACGGAAGCAAAATACCCGGCCAACACCAAAACGACGCGTACCAACGAAATCAACAGCATTACCTCACAGCCAGGCGGGTCAGTGTGGGTTGATAATGTGAATGATGTGAACCGCATTTTCAGCAACCGGCTGAGCTATCTCAAGGGCTCGCATTTGCTCTACATGCTGCGCTGGATAATGGGCGACGCTACCTTTTTCGCGGCAGTCAACAACTACATCAGCGATCCCGCGCTGGCCTACGGCTACGTGACCACTGCTAACCTGAAAACCCACCTGGAAACCGCCAGCGGCAAGAACCTCACCTATTTTTTCGACCAATGGTTTACCGGACAGGGTTATCCGTCGTACCAGGTTGAATGGTACCCGACAGGTAATTCGGTGCAGGTGAGACTGAACCAGACGCAATCGCACGCGTCCGTGAGCTTTTTCCAGCTGCCGGTACCTTTGCTCTTCCGCAATGCGGGCACCAGCCAGCAGAAACTGGTGGTGCTTGACAACACTTCTAATGGCCAGTTCTTTATAGATAATCTCGGTTTTGAAGCCACAGAAGTGATTTTCGACCCAGATGTATGGCTGATCACACGCAATAATACCCTCACCAAAACCCTGGAACCATTACCGGTGGTGTTCAGTAGCTTCAATGCCGAATGCCGCGGTAACAATGCACGGCTGAGCTGGCAGACGACCGAAGAAGTGAATGCGGATTACTTTGAAATACTTGCCAGCAACGACGCGCGGCATTGGGATGCGATAGGTATCGTACGCTCGGCGGGTAACTCAAAGCAAACGAATGATTATTTCTTTAATGTAGAAAATGCATTAAACCAGGGTTATTACCGAATTAAGGAATATGATTTGGATGGCAAGACACAGGAAACGAGGGTTATAGTTGCAGAATGTGGCGAAAGAAACGATATTGTCATTGCGCCGAATCCTGTTCAATCTGTTTTGCGAATAGAAGGGGGAAATCAAAATGTCGCTATCAAGCCCGTTTCAATTATCGCGATTTCTGGTAGAATGTATTCTTTAAATGCAAATGATATTACTAAGTCCGGAAATACGATTGATGTTTCCTTTTTGCCTCCGGGCTTGTATGTGTTAGCCGTTCGAAAGGGAAGTGAGAATGAATTGAAATATTTTAAATTTTTGAAAGAATAACCCTAATCTCCACAAAAGTAATTTTATTAGCGTAAAAAGGTTTGAACGACTGATCTTCAAACTAACTTCAATCCAATGCGCTATTCTATCTGTTTTCTTTTTCTAGTTATTGGTATGGCTTTTCAAATGGCCGGGTGTAGCCAGAAGAAGAAGAATTTAGTTAAAATATCTATAAACTATCCCAAGGCCGCGGGTGATACCGTCGTCGTTGGAAGGACCAATATGATAAGCTTGGCCGGTATCGAGCTTGGGAAGGTTCGGTTGGATAGTGCCGGAAAAGGTGTCATTGAAGCCGAGGTGGGTGAGCCGGTTTTTGTCTATGTCAATGGTGAACATATGGTAGCAGGCCTTTTGATTGGCCCTGGCGACGATGTTCAGATCCTGCCGTCGTCGAAAGGATCGAAGCTGGCGATGCGATTTGAGGGCGACGGGGCAATTGCCAATCAAATTTTCAATGAATCAACCGAGCTAGGAAACGATTTTAATGAATGGAACGGTACTTACGCATTTCGACTTGGACAAGACGAGTTTTTAAAAGCAAAAGACTCGTTGCAAAGGAGTTATGATCAATTGTTGGCTAAATTGAAATCGGATAGGCAAGTTTCTGCGGACAGGGTGGATATGCTGACGCGATTAACAGCCATGCATGTTATTTTTTACCAATATAATTTCGTT
>CBIHPQ010000632.1:0-2923 GCA_966211825.1 uncultured Dyadobacter sp.
CTATCCAAAAACTGATCGGGTGAAAAATGTATTTCAAGAAAGAATATTTTGATGTTTTTTAAGACTGCAATATAAAATTTGCATTCATAGCGGTTGGTGCCTAAATTCCACAATTCCATTACCATTCACTCCCAACCCAATGAACCGCAGAAATTTCTTTGAAAAAGCCATTCCCGCCAGCTTCGCATTAGGGGCTATTGCGACTTCCTGTGCGCCGAGAACCGAATTGAGGTATCCCGACAAACATTTCCATATCAGCAGGGGCTATCACCAGATCCCCAAATTGCGCCTTTCCATGGACCGCATTGTGAAGGAAACGGTCGGTTTACGGCCTTTCCGTGCCTCAGGCCCGAGGCTGGATGTAGAGCAACTTGGCAACAAGACGATCGTGCACAACTACGGCCATGGCGGCAGCGGCTGGTCGTTGTCGTGGGGTACGGGCAACATCGCGCGCAAGAATGTGCTGGCCACAGGTGAAAAGAAAATAGCCGTTCTCGGCTGCGGGACCGTGGGGATCGCCACGGCGCGGCTCTTACAGGAAAGCGGCTGCGAGGTGACCATTTACACGAAAGACGTGCCCCCAAATGTGACCAGCAACCTTGCTACCGGCACCTGGTCGCCGGCGTCGCGGGTTTGCGATAAAAAGATCGCCAAGCCGGAATTCCAGGCGGTGTGGGAAGATGCGACGCGGTTTTCCTTCCGGAGGTTTCAGTTTTTGCTAGGTATGAACGATATCGCGTGCTGGGCGGAGGAATATGGCGTTTTCAGAGAGGAACCGGTTTATACGCCGGGCGCAGGCGGCGAAGATTTTGAAATACATGGCCTGTTACCCGAGCGTGTGCGGCTGGAAAAGAAAGAGCACCCGTTCAAGGCTGATAATGTGACGCGCCGGACGAATATCATGTTCAATATCCCGACTTATCTGCGCCACCAGTTGCAGGATTTTACAATGTTCGGCGGTAAGGTTAAGATCCAGGAGATCAAGAAAGTGGAAGATATCGACGCATTGCCCGAAAAGGTGGTAGTGAACTGCATGGGGCTGGGAGCAAAGCCCGTATTCAACGACCAGGAGCTGACGCCCGTCTCCGGCCAGCTTTCCTGCCTGATCCCGCAAAGTGATGTGAACTATAAACTCTACACCCAGGGCGCCAACTTCATTTCCAGAAAAGACGGCATTTACATTGGCAGCAATGGCATTGTGGGCAATTGGGACACGACGCCGAGTAAGGAGCAAACGGAGAAAACCGTGGGGATATTGATGAAACTGATGGAGGAAATGAAAGGTTAATCCTCCTTCAAAAGGTATCGCCGGCGTATTTCGTTGATCAGGAATTTCTTATGGCCGGTGAAGCTTTCCGGATGCATCGTTTCAAAAAGGCCGCTCCACTCCTGGTACCGCAAAACGTCGCCTTTTTTAAATGCGGCCGCGTCTATTTTTTTTGATTTCAGATATTCTTCGAACTCCATATTGCTAGATTTTGGCTGCAATATACCCGTTTAAAGTAAGCAATGCCTGCCCGCAAATCAGCTTTAAGCATTAATTTGGCGCAAAATTGCAATCAATACCCCATGAATGTTTTTGAAATGAAAATAGACCTCCGCAGCGATACCATTACAAAGCCTACCCGGGAAATGCATGAAGCCATGTGGGCGGCGGAAGTAGGCGACGATGTTTTTGGCGACGATCCGACGGTGAATGCATTGCAGGAAAAGGCCGCTAAGCTGTTTGGAATGGAAGATGCGCTTTTCTGCGCTTCCGGCACCCTGACCAACCAACTGGCGATCCGCGTACACACACGCCCGGGCAGCGACGTGATCTGCGATAAGCATTCGCACATTTACCTGTACGAAGGCGGAGGTATTATGCTAAACTCGTTTTCGTCCGTGAAACTCCTCGACGGCGACCGCGGGAGACTGTCGGCGCAGCAGGTGAGCGAGGCGATCAGCCCGGAAAACGATGTCCATTCGACGGTTACCAGGCTGGTTTCGCTGGAAAACACGATGAACAAGGGCGGAGGCTGCTATTATGATTTCAAAGAAATCGAGGCGATCCGCGACGTTTGCCGGGAGCGTCATATTCCCTTGCACCTGGATGGCGCGAGGCTTTTTAATGCATTGGTGGAGACGGGCGAGACGCCCGTGCAATATGGTGAGGCGTTTGATAGTATCAGTATTTGTCTTTCCAAAGGCCTTGGCTGCCCGGTCGGTTCGCTGCTACTGGGTACGCGCGACATGATCCGTGAGGCGCGGCGGTTCCGCAAGGTAATGGGCGGAGGCTGGCGGCAGGCGGGTTACCTGGCCGCAGCGGGCATTTATGCGCTCGATCACCACGTGGGCCGGTTGAAGGAAGATCATAGCCGTGCCCGGGTGATCGGGGAGATATTCGGCGCACGTGCAGAGGTTGCGGAAGTTTTCCCGGTGGATACGAATATCGTTATCATCAGGCTTCATGAGGGTATTTCAGAAAAGGAATATATGAGCCGTCTTGCCGAAAAGGGGATCCTGGCCGTCACATTCGGAAAAGGGCTCGTCAGGTTTGTAACACACCTGGATTTTACCGACGATCACCTGGAAGCTATGCGCAGCAAGCTCAAAACCTTTTAAACCTCGGGAATAATTTCCTCGTATTCATATTCGGAGTTGGGGCCCTGGTAAATCACTTTCATGCCCGACAGGTCGGCTACGTACGTGTGTATGCCCGCGGCCCCAATCTCGCGCAGGAACGTGTGGTAATCGGTAGCGCCATCCTGAACGCGTTTGATGGCCGCCTTCACTTCTTCCAGCTCAAATGCCTCTGCACAGTCAAATTCAGGCATGTCGCCCGGGATGATCAGCTTGTCGCCATGAACGGACGTATAGGTACGTTTGTGGTTTTTTACCTTCACTTCATAGTTGTCGACCCCCAGGGCTTTCAGGTTTTTGA
>CBIHPQ010000633.1:0-2922 GCA_966211825.1 uncultured Dyadobacter sp.
ATGGTTATGTGTGTATTTATTCCAAAATCATACCAAACCAAACCGCTTAATAACATGCCATTGAGCGTGCGGCTAATTGTGATTAAATTGTCGAAATACCTTGACCTTTAAACAACCACCTCCATGGAAGGAATTATCAACGACGACCTCGACCGGCAGACGCAACGCCCAGGACAGCACGGCGCGCGACCCTTTTTCTCAAAAGGCAACAAAGTGAAGATCCTCAGCGCCGAACATGACGGTCGCCAGTTGTGGTACATTACCGAGGATGGAGCGAAGGTGATCAGTAATAAAGTGGAGCTGGATGCGTATTCAGGCCTTTCGGACCTTGATAAATCCAATTTCTTCATTTGCTACCGCGCCCACAATGCAGGCATCCCGATCATCGATATGGCGGACGCGCCGAACAAGCTCTTTTTCGCCAACCTCCCTCCATCCCCGAACCGCGATTTCCGGGTCACAGAACTGTTCCCGGAGGTATGGGCAACGGGCGTGACACAGGCTGTGAGCCGGTTACCGGAATCGAGAAAACACGTCTTTGTTTACATTCACGGGTTCGACTGGGAACCGGGCCTCAAACTGGAACTTGTGCCCCAATTCGTCCAAAGCTACCTCGCGCACCCCAAAAACAGCGTGGCGAATGTGCTTTACTTCGGCTGGCCGTCATATGGCTGGCGCAAAAAAGCCGACGACCGCTCGATCGGTTACGGCGAGCAGTTTACGCGAAATGGATTGTTTGAATATTTTGAAGTGCTCTCACGAAAGCTAAAAGAAGCGGGCAAAACGCTGAACCTGGTCGTACATTCATTCGGCCACCAGTTGCTGAACGGCATGATCAATCCCGGCGACGGTCATAGTATTCCGACAGGCATTTTCGAGAACATCTTCCTCATGGCCCCGGACGTGACGCACCTGGCTGTGCAGCAGGGAGGCGTGCAGCTGAGAAATATGCGGAGAAAATTCAAAGGACCGCATTTTCATTACAATTACACCCCGCTAAAACAGCTCGGCAAACACGTGCACATTTACTACGACCCGAGCGACTACCTGCTGTACGTGAGTTCCAAACAGTTTAGCCTGAACGAAAACACCGCCAGCTTTGATCCCCGCCCCGATGCCGAAGGCCTCACCGCCGATTTCCGTAACCTGGGCTCTTACGGCGACGAAATCTTCAAACAAGATCCTAATCTCAAACTCGAAGAAGGTTTTAATTTCCATAATGTGCTGGATATCATCAAAGAAAGCCCAGATCCCGCGCCGGATCCTCTGTATTACGGTTTCCTGGACAACGACGACGAGGCGATGATGAAAGCAAGGACTGGCGATTACAGCAGCATTAACCTGCTCAAAACCTTCTGGGAGAAGGATTTTCTGATGAAGCACCACGCATACCTATTCAGTTGCAGGCCTGTCGTATCGCACGTTTTGAAACAACTCGAAGGAGCAACCGTTCAGCCGCCGGTACCGGAAGAAGAAGCGCCGATTGCGTAAAATTTCTCAGCATTCAAGGTACTTGCATGACAGTGCCTTGAATGCATTCTACCGGAGAATGCTGCGCGGCTTCCAACCAAGTTCCACGCATTTTGGTCTTCGAACTACCTCACATTCTCCCACTTAAAGCTATGAAGACCTTTCTACCGATTCTCGCGCTTCTTCTGATCCTGGGTTGCAAAAAGGACGAACCAACGCCCATGTCCTTCGACGATTTTTCATTTGTAGCGCCATCCAGCTGGAAGAAATTCGAGGCGCAGGGCTACGATTCCAAAGTAGGTGGCATTACCAACGGAAAAGACACGCTCCGGTACGACATGGGCATGTACTCCTACCCTTTCACCAAAGAAACCGACGCGACGCATTACCGCACCGAATCCATCCAAAACGGCTATAAAACCCTCACCGTCAGACCAAAAACACCCGGAAAAGGATTGATTGGCCTGCATATGAAAATCGATGATTTCCGAAAACTCAGCATTTATGGCCGGAGCAAGGACGAGGATGTGGTTTTGGAGATTTTAGCTTCGGTGAAGATACTTTGAAAGTTTTTCAAGCCATTATGAAGTTATCGCTGATTGGTGGGCACCCAAACCTCCGTCCCTGGATCCTTGCCCGACGTCACCTCGATCAGTGACAACAAATATCCATTTTCAGGCTCGCCGCTTTGCTTCACCATTTGACGAAACGCCGCCTCACCCGCCGGGAAAAGTGCCGTGAGGTCCAGCTTCCATGCGCCGCTTTCTTTATGAAACTCAAATGCGAGCGGCGTTTTCTGCCCACGCACCAAAAGTTCTCCCGAAGCAAAATTTCCATTCACTTTCACGGCACCCACCTCATTGTTCATCACAGAACTCTTCCCTACCATACCCATTTTAATGGCCGTTACCAGCAACTGCTTGCCGTTTGTGGTCATGATCTCTTCTTTCGAAATGCGGTGGCGAATGATCAGGATCATCAGTTTGTCCATCAAAGAAGACTTATCGACCTGCAACGAATCCGCTGTTTTCACCTTTTCCAGAATACTGCCATAGTAGGCTATCGTCTTCGTATCAACCTGCTCAACAGCCTCCTCGCCCTTATCATTCAGTATCGCGGACTTATAAGCGTCAAATGTCTTTTTGACTTTCACCTCCTCGGTCTGCTGCGCGGTGGTCAGCACTGGTATCAGAAACAGGATTAAAAAGGTAATTCGGGAAAAATACTTCATTGGTGTTGTTTAAAATTAAAATAGGGCGCGAAGATAGACGGATTGCGTTAAAAAGTGACTTTTTGGAAAAACAGTTAAGCTCGTTCATTTTAACTCCTTCCCATCCCAAACACCTTTATAAGTCTCATTAAGTCCTTTAATTTCAATCCGAAAACTCTGATCGGCGGCTTTGTACTCCGATGTGATCACATTGTCGCTCTCATCCAAAAACTCGTTGCCAT
>CBIHPQ010000634.1:0-2910 GCA_966211825.1 uncultured Dyadobacter sp.
CTATCACGATGGCCTACCACCGCTACCACGGCCTGGAAACCCGTATCGTCCGCATCTTTAACACCTACGGACCCAGAATGCGACTCAACGACGGACGGGTATTGCCGGCTTTCATGGGCCAGGCATTACGTGGTGAGGATATAACCGTGTTCGGTGATGGTACGCAAACACGTTCATTCTGTTATGTGGATGATCTGGTGGAAGGAATCTACCGCCTGCTGATGAGCGACTACTCGTTGCCTGTCAACGTCGGTAACCCTAAGGAGATCACGATCGGACAATTCGCAGAAGAGATCATCAAGCTGACCGGTACGGACCAGAAAGTGGTTTACAAACCGCTTCCGCAGGACGATCCGAAACAACGCCAGCCGGATATCTCGAAGGCGAAGGAGATCCTGGGATGGGAACCGAAAGTATCGCGCGAGGAAGGCTTGCGCATTACCTACGATTATTTCCGCAGCCTGCCGAAGGAGCGTTTGTACGAAGAGTCAAACCACCGCGGCTTCGAAGGATTCAGCGCCAACAAGTGATCATATCTGCCCCGGACATCAGTCTGGGGATCCTATAAATCAAAAAACCCGCATAAAGCGGGTTTTTTGTTGGTTAAGGTAGGGAATCAGTCGTTACACTTCCATGATCTCCTTTTCCTTGATGGAGAGTATCTGTTCGATCTTCGCAATGAAGCTGTCGGTCAATTTTTGAACACGGTCTTCGCTGGCTTTAACCAGGTCTTCCGCAACGCCTTCTTTCGTTAGTTTTCTCAAAGAGTTGTTGGCGTCCTGACGGATGTTACGGACGTTGATCTTCGCCGTTTCGATCTCGTTTTTGGCACGCTTTACCAGCTCGCGTCTGCGTTCTTCATTCAATGGGGGAACTGAGATGCGGATCATATCGCCGTCATTGGAAGGCGAAAATCCGAGGTTACTGTTCCGGATGGCCTTTTCAATGTCATTAATGATCTTTTTCTCAAATGGTTTGATCGCTATCGTCCGGGCATCGGGCGTATTGATCGTCGACACGTTCTGGATTGGTGTCATTGAACCATAGTAATCGATCTGAAGACCTTCCAGCATTTGTGGGGATGCTTTTCCGGCGCGGATTTTACCCAATTCAATAATAAGGTGTTTGATCGCGCCGTCCATTGTATCCTTGGCGTCTTCCAGATATAATTCTATTTCTTCCATTGTTTTATAGTAAGCTGTATTTTTCTATTGGTTCGAGATCAGCGTTCCGACGTTTCCGCCCATGACCAGATCGTACAGGTTGCCGGGTTTGTTCATATCGAATACAATGATCGGAAGATCATTTTCCTTGCACAATGTGAATGCGGTAAGGTCCATGATCTTGAGGTTTTTGGACAAAGCCTCATCAAATGAAAGCTGGTCGTATTTGGTAGCGCTCGGGTCCTTTTCCGGATCGGCCGTGTAAACGCCATCCACGCGGGTCCCTTTCAAAACCACTTCCGACTCCGATTCGATGGCGCGAAGGCCTGCGGTAGTGTCGGTGGTGAAGTAGGGGTTACCGGTACCGGCGCCGAAGATCACGACGCGGCCTTTTTCGAGGTGACGGACTGCGCGGCGGCGGATCAGTGGCTCACAAACCTGTTCCATTTTAATAGCCGACATCAATCGCGTGTTCATACCGTGTTTTTCCAGTGAGCTCTGAATGGCCATCCCGTTGATGACGGTTGCCAGCATGCCCATATGATCGCCCTGAACCCGGTCGATCCCTGATTTTTCCACGGAAGCGCCGCGGAAGATATTTCCACCACCAATTACAATTGCCACCTGCACGCCTACCTCGGTAATCCTTTTGATTTCCCTGGCATAACTATCGAGAATGTTGAAGTCGATGACCTGGCCTTTGTCGCCACCGTTGAGTGCTTCTCCGCTGAGTTTCAGTAATAAACGTTTGTATTTTGGTTCCGGCATGGTTGTGCTGTGGTGTTTTGATCCGTAAAAATAAGCGGACGAAGTTCAGATTCACAAGTTATTTAATGAAACTCCAATAATACCTGGTTTTTTTCCACAATCTGCCCCGGGGCCACTTTCAGCGTTTTTATTACGCCGCTCCCCGACGATTTGATTACATTCTCCATTTTCATCGCAACGAGTACAAGCAGATTGTCGCCCTTGACAATATTGTCACCTTCCGCCACGGCAATGGACTGGATCAGGCCCGGCATAGGCGCTTTCACATTGTTGATCTTTTGAGCGGAGCCGTTTTGCATACCCATTTTTTCAAGCAACAGATCAAGATCGTCTTTCGCTGTCGTGTGGTAATGCTGTCCGTTGATCAGCAAATGTGTCGATTTCTCGGCCGGGTTGCGCTCCAAGACCTCGATATTGTAGGATTTGTTTTTCCAGATCACGTGGAAACGGTTGCCGCCGAGTGCTACGATGTCGCCATCGAATGCTTTTCCATCGATAAACCAGCCATCTTTCTGCTGGTCTATTTCAAATGTACTGCCTTGCCCGGGTTGTTCACCTTGCGGCTTGTTGCCGACGTTTACTTTCAGCATACCATTTCGCTGTAATCGTTCGAGATTTCTTTGAGGATGCTGTCGAGTTCGTCAAATGTAGGTGCTTCCACGAGTCGCATTCGGTAGGGTTTGAAGTGTTCGAGTCCTTTGAAATAATTGGTATAATGCCTTCTCATTTCAAAAACACCTGCTACCGGGCCTTTCCAGCGGATCGAAAATTCGAGGTGCCTGCGGCAGACGTCCACGCGCTGTTCCATCGTCGGCGGCGGTAATTTTTCGCCTGTTTTGAGGTAATGCTTGATCTCGTTGAAGAACCACGGGTTGCCGATGGTCGCGCGGCCGATCATAATGCCGTCGACGCCGTAGGTGTTTTTGTATTCCAATGCCTTCTCAGGCGTATCGATATCGCCATTCCCGAAAATAGGAAT
>CBIHPQ010000635.1:0-2894 GCA_966211825.1 uncultured Dyadobacter sp.
TCCAGAAAAATGACGTCAGGCGGAGGCGGTACGGCCTTCTCCATCAGGTCAATCAGCTCGACCCCGTCACTCGCCTTCAGCAGTTCGGCAGAAGTGCTTACTTCCCTGAGCGCGTCCTCGAACAGCAAGCAATCATCCTCATCGTCGTCGGCCAGGAAAATAGATTTATTTGGTTTTGTGCTCATAACCCGAATTTAAGTATTCTGAAATAACATAAACGTTGCTCAATACATTCAACCCAATCGAGGTACAGTAGCAGTCAATCCCCTTGTTTAGAATAAACAAGGTAGCTAATAAAAACCGTTAAATAAATTTATTGGCATTAAAATTCGCCTTCCAGACTCTCTTTCGGCTTCTTTTTGGCCTGATGCAAACGGTAGTTTAAAGTGAGGTTAATTTGTCTCAAACGCCCCTGCGAACTGTTGCGGGCGTAGAAGTTCGCACCCTCGGTGATCGACCTGAATTTCCGTGAATTAAACACGTCCACCACGGTCAATGTCAGCGTGCCGTTACCTTTCAGAATGTCCCTGGTCGCGGCCAGATCGAGCGTCGCCAATGACTTCCTGCGGCCCTGCGGCGTTTGTTGAGGCGCTTCGTAGTTCCCTCTCAGCTGCACATCGGTATTTTTCCAAAGCGTGAACCGCGACATCAAACGCACAAACCAGCTGTAAGTGTCGCTTTGGAACTCCTCATCCACACCCGTGCCGTCGGTGATCGCGCGGAAGAAGTTGGCGCTTCCGTCGAGCTTCCACCATGCAAAAGGGTTGAACGAGCCGGTAAACTCCGCTCCGTAGGCATCTTCCGTGCCGAGGTTTTCCGGGCGCGTGTAGGAACTTCCGTCGTCCTGCACCGTGCGGATGCTGATGATCTTGCCATTGGTATGACGGTAGTAGATCGACGAGGTCAGCGACCCCTTATTGAGGTATTTAATGTGCCCTATTTCAAATGCATTGGTAAACTCGGGGTTCAGGTCGGGGTTACCGCTCCAATAATTCCGGTTATCGCTGTAAGTCGCGAATGGCGTCAGGTCGTTGTATTGCGGCCTGCGGACGCGACGGCTGTAACTCAGCTGCAATGCATTCTGTTTCGCAAAATCGTACGTAACGTGCACGCTGGGAAAGAGGTTGGCATACTTCCGGTCGTTGACTTCGCTCGTGGTCCTTAATGTGGTGGTTACACCCGTCCATTCAGCCCGCAGGCCGCCCTGGTAAGAAAGTTTGCCGGTTTTGTTACCGATCATCCCGTAAACCGCATTGATATTTTCCTCGTATAAAAAGTCGTTGGTAAGTCCTGGCAACGTCACCCAACCGCCGTCGCTGGATTGCTGGGTCACGGTGTAATCGTTGGTCATATCCCGCGAGCTGCTCCGGCCGCCCGCCTCGATCTTGCCATCCTTGCCAAAAGGATGCACATAATCGGCCTGGAAAAGCAATTGCTTTTCCGTTTCGTAATTCACAGCGCGCTGCAAAAGCGGCGGAATGCCCGATGGGCTGCCATCCGGCTTGTACACATTTTCATGGTAATACTGGTCCGAATCCTCCCAGTTGTCGAGGTAACGCACGTCAGCCGTAAACTCCTGTCCCTTCCGGTTGAATGTTTTTTTGTAGGTCAATGCATATTCCGAATTCGGTTCCGTCTCGGTTTCATCCTGGGTGCGGCGCGTGTAGCTGGTCATATTATTGAGGCTTGTCAGGTAATCGCGGTAATCGAGTGTTGAAAACCGCTTCCCCTTGCTCGTGCGCCACGTGTATGCGGCTGTGAGGACATTTTTTGTATTGAAAAAATAATCCAGACCACCTCTCGCACTGTTGGCCATCCCTTTCAGGTTGCTTTTCATATCGCGCTCCATAATGAATGTGGAATCGTTGCGGTAAAGCTCCTGGTACACGTAGTTTTTGCCCGGCGTGTTCCGGTAGGACATCGTATAATTAATGAAGAAATTGAGGTTTTTCTTCCGGTAATTCACGTTCGCCGCGCCACCGAAGTTGGTAGGATGCCCGGTAATAATGTCGAAAGAGCCGTTGATGCCCTCTTTACGTTCTTTTTTCAAAACAATGTTGATCACACCGCCCATCCCCTCGGCCTCGTACCGCGCCGATGGATTGGTGATGATCTCCACCCGCTCGATCATACTCCCCTGCAACTGTGCCAACCCGCTCGCACCCTTAATGCTCACCAGCCCGGAAGGCTTGCCGTCGATGAGGATGCGCACATTGCCGCTTCCCCTCAAACTGACATTCCCCTCTACATCCACCGCCACGGAAGGCACATTCGTAAGGATATCGACCGCCGTACCACCTGCATTCGCAAGGTCTTTACCGACATTGAATATCTTTTTATCCAATGACAACTCCATCGAGCTTTTCTCCGCCTGCACGGTCACCTCGTCGAGCGTCTTCGCGGAAGCGGCCACTTTAATGGAGCCCAGATCGAGCGGAGAATTGGCCGCGCTCACTTTTATGTTAGCAGTATAACTCGGCTTATAACCGATGAATTCAGATAATGCATAATAGTTACCGGCAACGATATCCACAATGAAACCGCCGGTCTCGTCGGTGATCGCGCCAGATACGAACGAACTATCGGCCGTTTTGAAGAGCCTGATGCTCGCATAGCCCAGCGGCGCATTGCTGGCGCCGTCGATAATCTTGCCTGTAACCTTCAATTTCCCACTATTCTGCGCCAGGGCCGGCGCCATGGCCAACATCCCCAAAATCAATGCAAACCCCACAAAACCATGCGATTTCCGCTCACGAAAACCCCTTCTCAAACTGCTCCTGATAGCCATTATGCTGTTGTAATATTTTCTCAAATCCTTTTTAAAGTTGCTACCCATACAAACCGTTTTACCCCGGCATTTTACTCTACCATAATGATATATTAAAATGAACTTT
>CBIHPQ010000636.1:0-2887 GCA_966211825.1 uncultured Dyadobacter sp.
AATATTTTCTTTCCTATGACAAAAAATTCGGGAATCACAGCCTGAACCTTGTCGGTGGCTACACTTCACAGACGTTCAACAGCATTGCTGCGAAACAGCGGGGCCGCGATTTCGCGAGCGAAGATCCCACACTGCGCTACCTGCAATATGCGGGTACGATCGTGTCCGTCGCGGGCGAAGATGGCAACCGTAGCTATGACGCGCTCGCTTCGTGGTTTGGTCGCGCCAATTACTCGTTTATGGACCGCTATTTGCTCACGGCCACATTCCGTTCCGATGGTTCATCCAAATTTGCACCCGATAACCGCTGGGGTTATTTCCCCGCATTCTCGCTGGGATGGCGGCTTTCCGAGGAAGATTTCTTCAAAAACGCATTGCCGGTTTTCAGCAATTTCAAGCTGACGGGCGGCTGGGGGCAATTGGGTAACCAGAACGTAAACTCACTGCAATACCTTGCCCTGATCAATTCATCGTATCGTTACGCATTGGGCGCGGGCGGAACGCAAAACCCGATCTCCGGCGCCGCACAAAGCCGCCTGGCTAACCTGCAAATAGGATGGGAAACGGCTGAAATGACCAATTTCGGCGTGGAAGCGGGACTTTGGAAGAATGCATTGTACCTCTCTGTCAATTACTTCATAAAAGATACCAAGAAAATGCTGCTGGCGCCGCCGTCTGTCGGAACGATCGGTACTTCCATTATCCCCGACCAGAACATCGGTCAGCTGCGGAACAAGGGCGTGGAGGTAGAAGCGTCTTACCGCCACTCATTCGGCGACCTTACCTTTAATGTAAGCGCCAATGCCACGCTGATCAAAAACCGCATTACCCAACTCGCTACCCCGGGAGGTTTCCTGGCCTCGCAATTATACGGACGCGGCCAGCAGGAAATCGTACGGACGTATGAAAACAATCCTTATGGCACATTCTATGGCTATAAGACCGACGGTTTGTACCAAAGCCAGGGCGAAATCGACGCCGATCCCAACATCGCCAATGACTCCCGGAAAACTAACGGACAGATCCATCCGGGCGACGTGCGTTTCGTGGATTTGAACGGCGACGGCATTGTAGATGACAAAGACCGGACGATCATCGGAAGCCCGCAGCCGAAGGTCAATTACGGGATCAATGCGGGTTTGAATTACAAAGGATTTGATTTCAACCTGTTTTTTGTAGGGGTAGGCGGCGTGAAGATCTTCAATGCCGACAGAATGCAGGGGCTGGATGCCAGCTACTCGTTCAATCTGTACCAGGAGGCGAATGAGCGCTGGAATGGTGCGGGTACCAGCAATACGGTGCCGCGTCTGAGCATTGATAACCCCAACCGCAACTTCCGTCCGTCGGACCTGTTCATTGAGAAAGGCGATTTCTTCCGGATGAAAAACTTCACATTGGGTTATACTATTCCAAAAGCGGTGATCGAAAAGGTGAAGCTTTCGCAGGCAAGGATTTACGTGACGGGCCAGAACGTGTTCACGATCACCAAATACACCGGCCTGAACCCCGAGCTGGGTTATGTGGGCGGCGACAAAGCGGCAGGGTTGTACAACCAGCTGAACGTGGATTACGCACAGTACCCGCAGGCACGCACATGGACCATCGGTGCTACTTTATCATTCTAAATCAAAACAGGAAGGGAACCAGTCCCATTTGATTACCCAGACAGACAACCCGATATGAAAAAGATATATATGCTGGCCGGATGGCTTTTTCTGATGGCCGCAACCAGTTGTAACGACGACCTGCTCGAAAGCACGCCCTATGGACAGGTCACCTCACAGCAGTTTTGGCGCAACGGCGACGACGTGGTAGCGGCTACCAACGCCATTTACGCCCCGCTGCTCAATGAAGACGGCTTCGCGCACACGGAATACACGTTCGACAACTGTTCCGACGACATGAACCGTGCCGGCGACCACTCCGACGAGACCTCGCTCGAAATGTTCACATTCGACGCCGCCAACTCGCACATTCTCGCCACCTGGTCGACGAAGTATGAGGTGATCTCACGCGCGAATGCAGTGCTGATCAACGCCCCGAAAGTGACAATGGATGAAGCATTGCGAAACCGCAGCATGGGCGAAGCATATTTCCTGCGTGGGTTCGTATACTGGCGCCTTTCGCTGATCTATGGCGAGGTTCCCATTATCCTGGAAGCGGATGCATTGAGCAACAGTTACAACAAACCGAAAGCGACGCTGGCGGAGGTACGCGCACAGGCTGAATCGGATTTTCAGAAAGCGGCGAGCCTGTTACCTGTAAGCCACGATGCCGGTGAGGCAGGCAGGGCTACGCAGGGTTCTGCCAATGGTTTTCTGGCCAAATTATATGTGTATCAGGAAAACTGGGCCAAAGCCATTGAGGCAGGCCAGAAAGTGATCGGTAATGCAGCCTACAAACTGGCCGGCAGCTATGACGAAAACTTTCAGCTGGTGACCGAAAACAACCCGGAAGTCCTGTTTTCGCTGCAATACGAAACCGGCTGGACGACTGACAATTCACCGACTTTCTACCACACGCCGCAAGCATTCGGCGGCTGGGGCTTTCACGAGCCGATCGAAGACCTGGTGAAGGAATTTGAAAAAGGCGACCCGCGCCGCTCATACTCTATTTACAGTCCGGGCGATAAGGTCGACCGCGGATCGGCGGGATCTACGACATTTGCCGCCAATATGACCCGAGTAACCGGCTACTCGTTCCGCAAATACACGAGCTTTACCGACGCCGGCGACATGAGCCAGAGCCTGAATGCGCCTTTCCTGCGTTCGGCGGATGTGTATCTGCTGGTGGCCGAGGCAAAGATCCGGTCGGCACAAAGCGGTGATACCGAACTGAATGCAGTAAGGAAACGCGCCGGACTCGCCGCTAAAACGGGTGCAAAAAT
>CBIHPQ010000637.1:0-2874 GCA_966211825.1 uncultured Dyadobacter sp.
ATCTGTTCATGACTTGTAAAGGTTTATTGCTGGTTAGAGCTTCCTTTCTTACCAAAGTTTAATGCGCTCAGGCAATAAACCCTTACAATCGACAGTTCCGGATATTTTAATAGACCAACAGCCCATTTTCACCGACGAAATAAATGAGCTATCGGCGGTCAATACTCGACTATTTCAGCCATTCGCCCAGCAAGCCCCTGTAACTTGCCAGGAATCGCTCGTAGGCTTTTTCCAATTGCGGAAGCGCCTCGGCAAGCGTACTGGTATCGTCTGATTTCAGCCGCCATTCGGCATCCCGCGCAATCTCGGCCACTTGGGAAACGCCCACGGTACCGCCGCTACCCTTCAATGTATGCAGGTTACTTTTCACGGTTTTGATATCGCCGTTCTGGTAGGCCTCCAATGCGCCTGCCACCAGTTCATTGGATTCGCTCACAAAATCTTCAAATACCGACCATACCAGATCGGCGCCCCCAATCCCGTTGAGCTGATCAATGATTTCCTTGTCGAGCACGGGTACCAGGGTCTCCTGCGCGATCTCCTTCTGCTTCTGTTCCAGCTTGCGGTTTTCGATATTGCCCATGAGCTCCTTTACCTTCTGCACGAGCATTTGCGCACGTATGGGTTTGGCAATGTAATCGTCCATTCCCTGGCTCATAAACCGGTCGCGGTCCTCCTTCATCGAGTAGGCCGTCATGGCTACGATCGGTGCAAGGCCTTTCGAGAACCGCTTTTTCAGCTCCTGCGTCGTTTCGACACCGTCCATATCCGGCATTTGAATATCCATGAAAATAATATCATAGCCCTTCGCATCGGAATGGTACCGTTTTTCCACCATTTCAATGGCCTTAAAACCGCTTTCGGCCAAGTCGGTTTCGCAGCCCGATTTTTTCAAGATCTCATTCGCGACCTTCCGGTTCACGGCATTATCGTCCACGAGCAGGATTAGCGGATGGTAGTCGCTGAATAAATCCTCGATCGGCGTGTCTTCCAGCTGGGTAATCGTGCTCACCTGGGCAATGGAGGTTTCTTTTGTTTCAAATGTAAACCAGAACGTGCTCCCCTCGCCCACCGTCGATTCGACGCCGATTTCCCCGTTCATCAATGCGCAAAGCTGTTTGGAAATAGCCAAACCAAGGCCCGTTCCGCCAAACGACTTCCGCGAGGAGTTATCCAGTTGTGTGAATGAGGTAAACAAGATCTGCTTGTCGGTAGCGCTGATACCGATCCCCGAATCCTCCACTTCCACTTTGATCTTGTGAAACAGCCCTTCTTTTTTTACTAATGTCAACAAAACCTTGACAGAGCCGTTTTCCGTGAATTTCAATGCATTGGACGTCAGGTTAGACATGATCTGCAACAACCTCGTCTGGTCTGCAATGATGAATCTCGGGATTTCAGGGCCGATGTGGTAAGTAAGGGTATTGCCTTTGCTCTTAGCGGTTTGGCCGAACAGCGATACCAGTTTCAGCAGCAATTCTTCCACGGCAATGGGCGCCTCGTGCAGCTCCATTTTACCTGCCTCGATTTTCGAAAGGTCGAGAATGTCGTTCAGGATATTGAGTAAGGTCTCCGACGACCGCTTGATCGTGAGCACATAATCCTTCTGTTCGACATTCAGCGGCGTTTCACCCAGCAGGTCAATCATCCCGATTACCCCATTCATAGGCGTGCGGATCTCGTGGCTCATATTTGCCAAAAAGCCTTCTTTTACCTTCAATGAACGCTCTGCATGCTCCTTGGCTTTCAGCAGTTCGAGCTCGTTGCGCTTCAATTCGGTAATGTCCCGCGCCAGCACGGCCACTTCGGTAGGCTTACCTTTATCATTGGTAAACATCAGCATATTAATCATAAACTGACGCTCGGTACCATCTTTGCGGTACATCGTGATCTCGAAATTCCGCAGGCTCTTGGTTTTGCGAAGACGTATCAATGCAGAGTGAATGCGCTTTTTGTCCGCGAAAAACTCGGTTATCCTGTGCCCGATCACTTCCTCAGGCAAATATCCTAACCGTTTCAGCACCGACTGGCTGATCATCGTAATCTCACCCATTCGGTTGATACGGCAATAAATATCCTGCAAATTTTCAAAAATACCCCTGAAAAGCTCCTCGCTATGCCGCAGCGAAAGTTCGGCCTCTTTCCGGCGCGTAATGTCGCGGGCGATACCGGATACTTCCTCAATCACGCCGTCGGCATAATGGATGGGGTTCAGGTAAAATTCCAGCCACATTTCGCCGGCATCTTTGCGGTCGATCTTGAATTCGAAATACTGCGGCTCGCCGCGCAATGCCTGCCGGTACTTGGTTTCGAGCGTGCGGCGGTTGCTGTTACCGACCATCCGCCAGCCGAATTTTTCGGCGCTGGATTGCAGGGACGGCCTAACGCCCAACTGGTTATGGATCAGATCGGCATAATTTCGGTTAAATGAGGTCAGTTGCAGCGATTTATTCACCGACCATATCAAATGCGAGCTACTATCGAAAATCGCATTCAAACGCGCCAGGTACTTGCTCAGCTCCTCCTCACTCTGTTTCCGCGCGATCGCCATCGCTACCTGGCCCGAAATGAATTCCAGCAGTTCCAGGTCGCGGGTATCGAACATATTGGGATCGTCGTACGATTTTACGCCGATGATACCAGTCACCCGGTCGCCTATACGCAGGGGTACGCACAGGAGAACTTTCGGTGTAACGCCGTACAAATAGAGGCTGTTCGTTTTGGCCAGCTTTTCAATGTCTGCGTCGGAAAGGAACAGCGGCTTGTTAGACGCGATGGCATACTCAGTCAGGCCGTTGCCCAGCTTCCGTTTGGTAAACCGTACATTGCCTTTCAAAAACTGATCTACATCATACGGGAAATAAATATAGCTCT
>CBIHPQ010000638.1:0-2873 GCA_966211825.1 uncultured Dyadobacter sp.
TTAATAAGGTAAATCAAAATATCGGCGCCCGCCGGTGAAGATGGCAGCATTTTCACCAGCTCTGTTTTGTCTATGGCTTCCAGCTTGGGCAACCATTTTTGTGCGGCCAGCCTCGCCGATGCCGGATCGGTCTTTGCGAGCGCCGTCAATGCAGTAGCGCGCACGTCAAAACTCTGGCTGCCGTTATTAACCACTTTTGCCAATGCATTTTTGCTCAAAACCGGGTTCGTCCCGACTGCTTTCAACGCCAGCTTCACCGACGCCGCCGGCATATCGCGATTGAGCAAAGTCAGCACCTGCCCCACCTCACCGCTCATTCCAAACCTGCCGACTGCATCGAGCCCCATATCGACTTCTTGCTGTACATTACTCTTCAAAAGCTTCGAAACCGGCGCCGCAAGCAGGCTATTCAGCGCTGTGGATTGCACCTGTGCCTGGTTATCGATCGCAAAACGGACATATTCTGTCGCCTGCGGCGCTTCAAAGGCTGGTTTGACCATCGACACGACCTGTTTGTCCGACAGCATGGCGGCAACGCTGACAAACGTCGGCTCGTCCAGTTTTTCGACATGTGCTTCGGGCCAGAAACGCAGGAACGCTGCTTCCCGATCGCCCTTCGGCAAGGCCTGCGTGGCCCACAAGAGGTTTTCGACCGGTACCGCGGCCACATCCGGCCCGGAAATGAAGCGGTTCAATGCGTCGGAATGTTTTTCCAGTGCCATTCTTGCCAGAAACCTTTCAAAACGCCGCTCATAAGGCCCTCCGAGCATTTTGCCCGGCAACTCAGGCTTGCAGGCGGCAACGAGCGTAGCGATGCCCGCCATATCCAGCTCGGCAGCGTCGCCCAGCGTGCGCAACACCTGCGAGCGCACCGCAGGGTCGGAATCGCCGGCCGAAATCTTCACCAGCGCCGCTATTTCAGTGCCATTCAGTTTGAAATTACCTAGTGACCGCACCGCCTCGCGCCGGATGTCGCCGGACGATTCGGCAAGCAGGTTACCCATCAATGCGGCATCAAAATGCTGCAAACTTTCGAGGCACCACAGCGCGTGGATCCTCGTAACGTCGTCGGCAGTCGGGTCGGCGGCGATGGCGGTAATGGCCGGTATCAGGCTCGTAATTTCTTCGCGTGGCCGGTCGGCGATCTGGTGCCAGGCAGCCCGCCTGGCCCAAAGCGAGGGCGAGCGCAAATGCTCCGGCAATGCAGTAGCGGGCATTTTGTAAAAATCAGGAATGTCCCTCGGCTGCTGACTCACATGCCGAATCCGCCAAATCCGGCCGTGCGTCTTGTCGCGATCGGGGTGGGTGGTCGGCAGCTCGTTGTGCGAAACGATTTTGTTATACCAATCTGCAATGTACAAGCAGCCGTCCGGACCGAATTCGATGTTCACCGGCCTGAACCAGTCGTCGTCGGACGTCAGCAAATCGGGCAAATGCGTGGCTGAAACGGTGCCGTCCGCATTTCTCACAATTTTCACCGCATTAATGGTGTTCGTAATCGGGTTGGCAAGAAAAGCCACATCTCGGAACGCCTCCGGAAACGAGCCCGACGCATCGTCGGCAAACGCCGTCCCCGAAATCCCCGTACCACCGACGCGGAACGAATGCAATGCAGGCATAAACGGCTGGTAAGGCCGCAATTTCTCATTTCCGATGCCAGGAAAAGCCGTTCCCGGCTCCATCGGCACGACAGAATAGCCCATGTCATTCGCCTCCGAACCATACCATTGCCCATTCCCCCGCAGCTGAAAGCCCCAGATGTTGTTGAGTCCGAGGCTCACAAGACCTATTTTGCGGCCATCCGGCGAGAAACGCGCTATTTTACTGAAATCTATTTTCAAACTATCACCACTCACGAGCGACTTTACTCGTCCTTTGTTGAGCGCCCCGTGGCTGAAATGGATCCAATCCCCTGGCGCCCGCACGAGCACATGCGCCATCGTGTGCGTATCGGTGAACCCGAAACCGGTAAAAAGCGGCACCCGCTCGTCGGCCTTGCCGTCGCGGTCGGTATCGTCCATGAAGAACAATTCTGATCCCTGGACGATATACGCGCCGTTGCGGTATGGCAGAATGCTCATCGGGATGGTCAGGCCGTCGGCCCAAACGAGCGGCCTTACCGGCCCCTTCCCGTAAAGCCCGGAGAGCACGATCACCTTGTCGGCGCCTCTGGTTTCGCCTTTGTAAAGTTTCGAAACGCGTTTGAAATTGGGATGGTTACGCTGGGCATTCTCATCGTCCATGAGTTTCAGCAGGTCCTCCCACTGAATGTCGGAAATCGGGTCGAGCGGGTACATCCGGGCGGTTTGCGTCCAAAGCCTGCCCGCATCATCGAATGTCAGATCGATCGGATTAATAACGCTATCCCGCTCACTGGCAACCAGTTCCACCACAAACCCTTCCGGCACATGAAATCCGGCCAGCTGCTGCTCCGGCGTATTCGCGCCCCTGCGGGTGGAGTGGGTTTTGTCCTGGGCGGAGGCGGGCGTGAAGCAGGCGCCTGCGGCAATGAAGAAGGCAGCAAAGGACTGTCTGAACGCAATCATGGAGAGCGGTTTTTTGATGATCTGAAGTTTCCAATTATCAGATGTACCAAAGCAATCAGCCACCTATTATCTACCGTAAACGGATATTCATTGCTACCAGCCGGCTGCTAATTGAACCCATAAGAATTTACGTCGCCTGTCTTATTCCTGTATCCCTCTCGTCTGGGGAAGTCACTTATTTCAAGAACTCTCATCAACCTGAATTATGAATGAAACACTGATGTTTTTAGAGCAGAAAGTTTTCTGCCAGTCATTTATTGCCGACATAAATTACGGCTTCACAACATCAATCTTCTTTCACTTTGCCCTTTTTTTATTGTTTCGTAA
>CBIHPQ010000639.1:0-2863 GCA_966211825.1 uncultured Dyadobacter sp.
GCAAGGAACAGCGCCTGCAAGGTAAGAAGAAGCGCGGCGCGGTGAAGGCCGGGCTTAACCCCGAGGACCTGACCGGCTGGGATACTACCGCAGGCGCACAGTCGGGTGGGCAAACGAACAACACCATTCTGAACCGCAGCCTCGTGCTGGGACTGAGAATCACCCTTTAAAAGCATTGATAACGATGAAAAAATACATCTTACCCATTCTCTTTTTACTTCCGCTGAGCTCGTGCAAAGAGTTTCTGGAAGAAAAAATGGTGTCGACCATCACGCAGGACTATTTCGAAACTGAAAAAGGTGCGGAAGAGCTCGTGGTGGCGTCCTACAACACGCTTCGCTGGAAATACGGCTTCATGGAGGGCCCGTACCTCTTCGAAACCGGCACCGACATTACCGAGCCGACGGACAACAACTGGGCGACGATCAGTCCGGCCGTGTGGGCGCCTGCGGGCGATGCGGGCAATTATGCCAACAACCTCATGGGCTACTATGCGACACAGTTGCTCGGTAGCTATCCGATCATCAACGACTGTAACAAGGCGATTGAAATCATTACCGAAAAAGCACCGGGCAAGTTTGGTTCGGACAAGGAATATGCCAACCAGCGCTTGTCGGAAGTGTATTTCCTGCGTTCGTGGACGTATTACATGCTCGTGACCCAGCTCGGCGACGTGCCTATGCCTTTGCGCAGTAACAATTCCCTGCCGGCGGTTTTCAATTTTCCAAAATCGACTTCCGCACAGGTTTACAGCCGCATTATCGCCGACCTGCGTTTCGCGCACGACCATTTGCCGGCTGCACAAACCGAACGCGGCCGCATTACCAAAGGAGCCGTTTCGCATTTGCTGGCAAAACTCTATCTGCAACGCGGGCAGGGTAAGGAATTTGCCCAATACCGCAATACCGATGGCTCCGTGAACCCTTCCGACGCCAATGCGCATTTGGGATTGCTTTTTAAAGGCCAGGGAGCAAACGACCTCGATTCGGCACGCATTTTTGCAACGGAAGTGATTGATTATTACGCTGCTGCCAATGGTGGTCAGTTCGGCGGGCTCGCTGCGAATTATTGGGATTTGTTCAAAACCGCGCGCGGTGATTGGAGCAATGAGAATAATCCCGAAATCATATTGCAGGCTTCTTACGGCAACAACCTTGATAACGGACGGTATGGAATGCGCACCACCGCCGCATTCACCTGCGACTACACCAATGCAGCCTGGAACCTTCCTTCCAAAACGTGGGCCTACGGCCTGCGCAAAGGCACGGGCTTCCTGCCAACCGACTGGGGTTACGACGTTTTTACCGACAAAATCAACGATTCGCGCTTTGAAAAAAGCTTCCAGATCGAGTATGTGAGCGCTTCTTTCGACAATGCGACCTTGCAGGACGGCCCCGGCCTGGCCTATACCGACGCCAACAACAAGTCGCTGGCTTGGACGGCGGAGGAGGCTTCCTATTTCAATGCAAACATTCATTCGGCTTACAAACGTCCGTCCTGGGGCGGGCGCCAGGCGGTGGCCGGTCAGCGAAAGGTAGGGCAGGGGGACCTGGGGCTCGTATTTTTGGAAAATACCAAAGAAACGGCCATCGATTTCCAGGAAGCATTGTCGCAGCCTTACGTGCTGTACCCACGCTGGGTGAAAAAGGGCGGCGAATATTATTACCGTAAAACAGGGGTAGACAAGCTTTCATCGAACACCGGTCTGCTGATCGGACGCACGCTTCGGCCATCGTCCCGCAAATTCATCGATCCCAACCGCAGCACCGTCGATAACCATTTCGGCACGCGCGACGTGGCGGTTTTCCGTCTGGCCGAAACCTATCTGATCCGCGCCGAAGTGTACGGCAGGCAGGGAAACTACGGGGCGGCGATCAACGACATCAATATCCTTCGTGCCCGTGCTGCGTATAAAACCGGCGAGAGCCGTGCCGAAGTACTGGCGCGACTGTACCCCGGTTCCGAAAAACTGCCGGCGGCCGAGAAAAGCTATCCTTACCAGGCCGTGACGGATACTTATGCCAAAATCAAAGTGGACGCTTCTTACTGGGACGGCGCATCGGCCAATTCGCGCCTTGAAAACTACGCGCCAGAGGCCAATAGTGCCGCAAAGCGGTTTATTCACTTTATTTACAATGAATACTCGCGCGAGTTTAACTCCGAGCAGATCGTGTACGAGGGCATTCACCATGCGGGCATCCAGCTCGAACGCGTACTGCACCATAACCAGCTGGCATCGTCCAAAGCGGGTAACTGGCCGGTTTCCGACAATCCTGTCAATGGTAATGGTCAGAATGGCAATGGCAAAGGCGTTTTCCGTGCGAAGGATACTTTTAAACCTTTTCCGCAGGCTTATATCAATATGCTTACCGACGAAAAAGGCGCGCCCCTGGGCACCGAGCAGATCAGGAATTACCAGAATCCGGGTTATTGATTGTTTTTGAAATACTAATAAAATACTGATGCTGAAAAAGTTAAGCATATGGGCGCTGACACTGCTGGTCGGCGCCCGGGCATTCGGACAAACGCCCAATATTGTGTTCATCCTCGCCGACGACCTGGGTTACGGCGACATCGGGGTGAACGGCCAGAAGCTCATCCGCACCCCGAACATCGACGGGTTAGCCAAGGAGGGCATTACTTTCACGGACTTCCACGCGGGCGCACCCGTATGCTCGCCTTCCCGCAGTGTGCTCATCACGGGCCTGCACACGGGACACACGACCATCCGCGGCAATGCGACGATCCGCGGCGGTATTGCCGGTAATAAAGGCAAGCAGACTGTCCGCCGGGCGAACCTTGCTGTGGATGATTTTACGGTGGGGACATTAATGAGCCAGTCGGGTTACACTACTGCGTTGAC
>CBIHPQ010000640.1:0-2842 GCA_966211825.1 uncultured Dyadobacter sp.
TGGTTGACCGTACTTTGCTCGGTACGCAAGCCTTGGATGCATTCAAGGATAACAAGGTGTACAGCCTGAATACTTTCACGGAAGTATACAAGATAAGCAGCTTGAAAGACGCCATTCCCGATACTGATACGCGACTGCATTTTGCCACCGTACAAAGTATGGTCAAACGATTGTACTATAATGATAGCGAATCAGACCTGCCGCCGGTGGATCAGTACGATTGTATCATCATCGACGAAGCCCACAGGGGCTACCTGCTGGACAGAGAGATAGACGAAGATGATCTTCATTTTAAATCACAGTTGGATTATGTAAGCAAATACCGGATGGTACTGGACTATTTCGATGCTTACGTGATAGGTCTGACTGCCACACCGGCTTTGCATACCACCGAAATATTCGGAAAGCCAGTCTATACCTACTCTTACCGGGAGGCAGTCATAGATGGGTTTCTGATCGATCACGATCCGCCGACACTCATTAAAACAAAACTAAGTGAGGAAGGTATTGAATGGAAAGCCGGGGAAAGACCAAAATCTTTCGATAAAGAAAATAACACAGTTATTGAACTGGATGAACTCGAAGATGAATTGCAGATTGATGTATCCGGCTTCAACAAAAAGGTAATTACAGAAAGCTTCAACCGGACGGTGATACAGCAATTGGTGAAAGAACTGGATCCGGATGGCGATGAAAAAACACTCGTGTTTGCAGCGACCAATGCCCATGCAGATATGGTCGTATCGTTGCTTAAAGAAGAATTCTTAAACCTGGGCGTCCAATTTCCTGATGATGCGATCATGAAGATCACCGGAAGCCTGTACGATCCGCAGACAGAAGTTACCAAGTTCAAAAATGAAAAGTACCCAACAATTGTCGTAACGGTCGACCTGTTGACCACCGGTATAGATGTACCTGCGATCTGTAATATTGTTTTTTTGCGCAGGGTAAAGTCCCGCATACTTTTCGAACAAATGCTGGGGCGGGCTACAAGGCGTTGTGATGAAATCGGGAAAAAGGTTTTTAGAATCTACGATGCGGTCAAAATTTATGATACCCTGGAAAAGTATTCACAGATGAAACCTGTGGTGGTCAATCCCACTGAAACCTTTGTGAAGCTGGCCAGTGAACTGGAACATATAGACAGCGAGGCCCGTGCCTGGCGGCAGATCGAACAGATCATTGCCAAATTGCAACGGAAAAAAGGGCAAATGAGCGAATATAATCTGCATGAATTTACATATCGGCTAGGCGGCGTAGACATAGATGAGTTCACCCAAAACCTCCGAAAAAATCCGTTGCCCGAAAGTCTTGAAAAAATTCAGCAGCTAAGTAGCCTGTGGAATTTCCTTGATGAGAAAATTTCGTCGGACAGACCACTTTACTTTTCGGAGCACCAGGATGAATACCTTCGCACCGAAACTGGCTATGGAACCACAGAACGGCCGGAAGATTACGTCGAAAGTTTTACTCGATTTATAAAGGAAAACCAGAACAAGATCAGCTCGTTACAAATTGTCTGCACCCGACCGGAGCAGCTTGACCGACGCTCCTTAAAGGAATTATTGATAGCTTTGGCCGACCAGGGCTTCGAAGATCGTAAGGTGAAAGCAGCATGGAAACAGGCAAAAAATGAAGATTTGGGCGCTGATATTATTTCTTTCATTCGCACACTTGCCATCGGAAGTGCCCTGGAAAGCCACGAAGACCGGATCAAAAGGGCAGTGGATCGGGTGCGCGGGATGCAGAACTGGAACCGGATTCAGCTAAAGTGGATCGACCGTTTTGAAAAACAGCTGATCAAGGAATCTGTGCTGCAAGTGGAAGACTTGAATCAATCGCCGTTCATCGAAGACGGCGGGTTCCAGCAACTAAATAAGATTTTTGACAAGCAGCTGGAACAGGTGATCAATACCATTAACCAAAATATGTATCAGATAACTGCGTAAAATCGTAGAAACCTGTCGAATAAATCACGATTAAATAATGAGTGCTGACGAAATTGCGAATAAGCTTTGGGGGCTATGTAATGTATTGCGGGATGATGGTGTGACCTATCACCAATACCTTAATGAGCTGACCTACATACTTTTCCTTCGATTATCCGAAACCAAAGGATTTGAAGAAGACATTCCCGAAGAATACCGTTGGGCTCGTCTGACCGGGATTACCGACAATGTAACCTTATTTGAAACCTACCGCGAGCTGCTCGCTACGATCAGCGCGAAATCGACTAATGCGGCGGTGCAGGAAATTTACACCAATGCCTCTACCACGCTGCGTAAGCCGGTAAACCTGAAATCGCTCATTAACACTATCAATGCCATTAACTGGTATGACGAGCACGAACAGGACAAAATCGCAACGATTTACGAGGAACTCCTGGAAAAAAATGCGGGAGAGAAAAAGAGCGGAGCGGGCCAGTACTTTACTCCGCGACCGTTGATCAATGTAATGGTAGAGTTGATGGCTCCCAGGCTTGGTGAGCGCTGGAACGACCCGGCTGCGGGTACTTTCGGCTTCATGATTGCCGCTGACCAATACTTAAGAAACAAACACGACGATTACTTTGACCCGGCTGCCGATCGGGAGTTTCAAAAGTTTCAGGCATTTAGCGGTTGCGAACTGGTACAGGATGCGCACCGCCTTGCCTTAATGAATGCCAAGTTGCACGGACTCGAGAGCCGCATTGAATTGGGCGATACGTTATCTGAGCTGGGCAAATCTTTCAAAGGTTTTGACGGTGTGCTGGCCAATCCGCCTTTTGGAACCAAACAGGGAGGCGAACGCCCATCAAGGGATGACCTTACCTATTTGTCGGGCAACAAGCAGCTCAACTTTT
>CBIHPQ010000641.1:0-2840 GCA_966211825.1 uncultured Dyadobacter sp.
GTCCATCAGGGCTTTCTGATCGGCTGGTGACGGAGGCAGGAATGAATTGTGCAGATTTTCGGCACACATTGACAGGTTGCTGCGTATTTGTTTACTGGCAAAGTGATTCCTGAATAACCCGGAGCAGCTGAAAATCATTCCCGGTTGGCAAGCTCTTCGATAATGTTGTTTTTGTTTTGTTAAAAAAGGTTAAAAGGAGTCAGGAGTAATGAAGGAGCTCATTGATACGGGCAATCTGCCAAAACACATAGCCGTTATCATGGACGGTAACGGAAGATGGGCCCAGAACCAGGGAGCAGCGCGTGTGTTTGGGCATCGTAATGCGATCAAGGCGGTGAGGGAAGTGACGGAAGGATGTGCGGAGCTCGGGGTTTCTGTCCTGACATTGTATGCTTTTTCAACAGAAAACTGGGCGCGCCCGGAGTTTGAAGTAAGGGCGCTGATGGAACTGCTCGTGCAATCGATAGGCAACGAGCTGCCCACCATGATGAAAAACAATGTGAAGCTGGACACGATCGGTGACACGGCAAGCCTGCCACGCAGCTGCCAGAACCAGCTCGGAAAAGCAATCGAGGCGACACGCAACAATACCGGCCTGAATCTCATCTTGGCCCTGGGTTACAGTGGGAAATGGGACATTGCCCAGGCAACGCGCAAAATCGCCGAGGATGTTCGCAATGGTGTTTTGCTGCCCGAAGAAATCAATGAGGACGTCATCGCAGGCAACCTGTCGACGGGCAGCCGCCCCGAGGTGGACCTGATGCTGCGGACTGGCGGTGACCACAGGATCAGCAACTTCCTGCTTTGGCAACTGGCGTATTCTGAACTGTATTTTTATGAAGATCTTTTCTGGCCCGACTTCCGCCGGGAACATTTGTACGAGGCGATACTTTCGTATCAGAACCGTGAAAGACGTTTCGGCAAAACGGGTGAACAAATTAAAGCGAATGGTGCTAAGTAGAATTATATGAACCCAGTGAAAAATTTGAATAAATCATTAGCACATCTCAAAGGTCTTTCTGCATTAATCCTGCTGTGCTGCTGCGTTTCGGTGCAGGCACAGCGTGTAGGCCTGGGAGGCGCAAAACCCACCGCTGCCCCGACTAACCTCGGCATCGATCCCGCCAATCCCAAAGAATATACCATCGCAGAAGTTACCGTTTCCGGTACCCAGTTCCTCGACCCGAACTCGATGATCTCCATTTCCGGTTTGAAACCCGGCGACAAGATCCGGATCCCGGGCCCCGCTGTTACATCATCTATCAAGAAAATGATGGATTTCGGAACGCTGGACGATGTGGAGATCATGGCTACCAAGATCGAAGCCGAAAAGGTTTGGCTGAATATCCACATTAAAGAACGCCCGAGACTTTACAAAGTATCGTTCTCAGGCGTCCGCAAGGGCGAGCGCGAGACGCTGAATGACAAGGTAAAGCTGATCAAAGGCCGCGTGATCACGCCGACGATCATCAAGAACACCCAACTGGTTATCAAGAAATATTACCAGGATAAAGGGTTTTACAATACCAAAGTAAAAGTCCTTCAAATCCCCGATTCGACCCGCGGCCAGGCTACTTTGAACTTCGCCATTACCAAAGGCAAAAAAGTTAAGATCCAGAAAATCAATATTGAAGGAAATACGGCTATCAGCGACAAAACGCTGAAACGCAAAATGAAAGGTACCAAGCAGCGACGCATTGGACGCCTTTTCAACCCTTCGAAATATATTCCCAAAAAATACGACGAGGATAAGGAGAAACTGATCTCGTACTACCGCAAAAACGGTTACCGCGATGCTGTTATCCAGTTTGACACCATTAAAAACGGCGACGAGACGATCAGCATCGATATGAAGATCGATGAAGGCCAAAAGTACTATTACCGCAACATCACGTGGTCGGGTAACTACCTGTACACTTCACAATACCTGAGCGACCGCCTGGGTGTGAAGAAAGGGGATGTTTACAATCCGGAGGAACTTGACAAGAAGATCAACGGTATTCCTGGCTCCGATGTCAGCTCGATTTATATGGACGACGGTTACCTCTATTTCCACATCGACCCTACCGAAAGAGCTGTCGAAGGTGATTCGATCGACGTGGAAATGCGGATGTTCGAGGGGAAGCAGGCGACCATCAACCGCATTCTCCTGAACGGTAACACCAAAACCAGCGACCGCGTGGTATTGCGTGAGCTATTTACCCTTCCAGGACAGAAATTCAGCAAAACGGAGATCATCAACACGAACCGTCAGCTGGCTCAAATGGGCTATTTTGACCCTGAAAAAATCCAGATCAACCCAATTCCTAACCAGGCTGACGGTACTGTGGATATCGAATACACGGTGGAAGAAAAACCATCCGACCAGATTGAGCTTTCAGGTGGTTGGGGCGGTTATATCGGTTTCGTGGGAACGCTTGGATTGGTTTTCAATAACTTCTCCATTAAAAACATCCCGAACCGCGAAACCTGGCGGCCATTGCCTTCGGGTGACGGACAGAAACTTTCATTGCGCTTCCAGGCCAATGGTAAGCAATATCAAACCTACTCGCTGTCGTTCAGCGAACCATGGTTAGGCGGCAAAAAGCCGATCAACTTCGGGGTTTCGTTCCAGCGTACCGTTTACCGCATGACCGACCTGAGTTCGTACTATGGCTACAACACGAGCGGAGGTGGCGGAAGGGTCAGCTATCGCGGCGGGTACTATAACAACGGTATCACACTTTCACTCGGGCGCCGTCTGAAAGAGCCGGACCGCAACCTCGTGATGACGCACTCGCTGTCGTACCAGCGTTACCGTCTCGACAGCCTTGACATTTTCCGGATCGGTTACAGCAAAG
>CBIHPQ010000642.1:0-2836 GCA_966211825.1 uncultured Dyadobacter sp.
AGCTACGACGGTGTCAATTACACTCTTTCAAACACTACCTCCGACGTATTTACATGGAATTTCTATCAAAATCAAAAGATCTACCTTAAAGGCACGGTTACCTCCAATGGCCAATCTGCGACGGCTTACATTACAGTAACTGCCCAATTACCTGCGAACCCCTACAAAGTTTCGATGGCAGGAAGTGACACTATTGTGCCGCAACCTGAGTTAGCTGGTTTAATTGCCACTCCCAATCCGGCAGATGATCAAATCAATGTTTCCTACACGCTTCAAACAGATACACAGGTCAAATTGGATATGTTGGACCAATCCGGGAAGGTCATTGAAGTACTGAAAGACGACAGGACATTAACTCTTAAAGGCCGCCATTCGGTCAAAATAAAAAGCAAAAGTATGCCTATTGGCACCTACTTCATTCGACTGATCACTGCTCAAAGGATCGAAACTTGCCGGGTAATCATCACAAAATAGCCATTGACAAATGAAATGCTCACTAACCATTTGCATAGCACTTGGGATTATCACACTATTTACTGGTTGCAAAATCATCGACGCTGTTATTGACAGTCCTGGCCCTCTCCCACGCCTGCCAAATTGGGGTTATCTCATATCTGACATGAACGGAGCAGAATGGAGTAAAACATATAAAAATGCGTATCAGGTTACACACGGATTCGTTAGTTATTCCGATGAACCGCAAGGCGTGTTCTATGCCCTAATTTCAATACTACATACGCCGGAAGGCTATGATCGCCAACATCTGCTATTTCAAAACATCCCATTTTCTCCGCATACAGGTCGACATAAACTTGTGTCGTGTAACCCCTACGCCGGCTGCGAATCCAGCGACAAACCCAAGGTCGCATTGTTTGAACTGCTCAGCGACGGTGACGTTGGAGGAGACAGTTTCTATACTGCGGATTCCGAAGATAATTTCATTCAAATCGAGGGCTATAATGCAAATACCAAGGAGATAAAGGGAAGTTTTCAGCTCACATTGGTTGCCCGAAAGCCCCGATCGTCCAACGTATTGCCGGATACATTACGCTTTCGAAATGGCCGGTTTCATACCCGGATCATCAGATATAAGGCGAGGGGCGAGTGAAATGGTAACTTTAAAACAACAAGAGCCGGGCTGATACCCGGCTCTTGAAATATATTGCTTCGGTAAACTCCTACGCAGAATTCCGCGCCGCATTAATAATCCCGAACATTGCCCGGATAATGAGCTGATTATAAGTCTCTACATCGACGGGCAGGTCTTTCGGATCGCCGGCCAGCATTTGCAATGCGTATTGCTGGATCGTGATCAGCGGCAATACAATGCGCTCGCGGGTTTTGATGGACACTTTGGTGACATTGTTGCTGTCCAGCAATTCCTTTTGGCTCGATACTTCCAGCAACAGCTCGCGCGTCAGCAGGAATTCATCGTACATTTTATCCCAAAACTCCCGGTAATCCTCTTCGTCGCGCAGGTATTTGGTGGCGGGGAAGAATGCTTTGGAAAGCGACTGCATGGAGTTTTCGATCAGCGTGCGAAAGAACAGGGATTTCTGGTAGAGCTTTTTAATCTCCTCGACCTTGCCTTCCTGCTTCGCAAGCTCGTTAATAGCCGTTCCGAAACCGTAAAACCCGGGTACGTTCTGCTTCATCTGTGCCCACGAGCCCACGAACGGGATCGCGCGCAGGTCTTCAAATTTCAGCCCGCCGTCGTCATTACCGCGTTTGGTCGGACGACTTCCGATATTGGTTTGTCCGTAAAAACGCAATGGCGTCTTTTTATCGAGGTATTTGACAAACATCGGATGGTTTTTCAGGTCCAGATAGGAATTATAGGCGATCTCCGCCATTTCCTCGATCAGGTCCTTGTCCGCATCTGTCAGTTCATCCTCACGGTGTCCTTTGAAAAGGTGGTTTTCGAGGCCGGCGGTGAAGAGCCTTTCCAGATTGTACATTGCCGTGGTGACGGTTCCGTAATTAGAGCTGATAGTCTGGCCCTGAACGGTCAGCTGGATTTCCTTATCCTCGATATCCTTGCCGAGTGACGAGTAAAAGTTATGGTTATTGCCACCACCACGCGCAGGAGGTCCCCCGCGGCCGTCGAAGAAAGTAACTTTAATACCAAATTCACGCGAAACCTTGGTCAATTCTTCCTTTGCACGGTAAATAGACCAGTTGGCGCGCAGGTAGCCGCCATCTTTGGTACCGTCCGAGAAGCCCACCATGATCGTCTGGTGATTTTCACGGTTAATCAGGTGGTTGCGGTAATATTCATTTTCATACAGCGAGCGCATAATATCCGGTGCATTAGCGAGGTCATCCACGGTTTCAAACAGCGGTACGACGTCGAGCGCCAGCTTGCCTTCATCGTCGGCGATCAGGTTTTTGGCCAACGCCACCACCTGCATTACATTCAATGCGGAAGTATTATTGCTGATCACATAGCGGTGCGCCCCTTTTTCGCCATTCTTCTCCTGGATCGTTTTGATAGCCCTGATCGACCCGAGAATGTCCTTGGTGAGTTCATCTTCGTAATCTTCGTCACGAAGCGGTATGTTGAGCGAAAGCAGTAAGTCGATCTTTTTTGCCTCGTCCCAGCTCTCGTAATCGCTGTATTTCAGCAGCGGAATTTTCTTTTCAAGCCTTTTCAGAATATCCTCCCAGGCTTTGCCATGTTTACGGCTGTCCTGACGGACGTCGAGGCTCGCGAAGAAGAACCCGAACAGGTTGAGTTTCAATATAAAGTTGTCCAGCAACTCCACAAACAGGCCCTGATGCTTGTTCACGAGCACTTCGCGCGCTTTGAGCAACTCATCTATCAGCTCCTTCGCAT
>CBIHPQ010000643.1:0-2835 GCA_966211825.1 uncultured Dyadobacter sp.
AAAGACGGCAAACCTACATTGACACAAAATCCGGGATATTAAAACCGGTATAACCCACTAACGCACCCCAAAAGAGCCGGCCTTCGTGCCGGTTTTTTTGTGCTTTGAAAAACAATGAAATACTTTTGAGGAATTATTCAAATACCTGCGATCATGAAAATCACGAACGAAAGCGAATATGAAAAAGCCTCGGAACGCGCCGACGAGCTGTTCGATGCTAAAAAAGGCACACCGGAAGAAAAAGAATTGAACGAGCTCCTGAAAGCAATTAAGGATTATGAGGATGATTTTGTGAGAATGCTTCGTGAAAACAACTAATCTACCAGCTCTACGGTAAGGCCTTCCACCTTTTCCGAGCGCGTCATAAACCGCTCGACAAGCGTGGAGCGTACCTCCACTTCCATTACACACTGCATTTCGAATGCCTGCTCACGCACCGGCAGGTCCATTTCCTTCACGATCCGCATGACATCGTTCATTTGCTGGTATTGAAATGACAGCCTGTAAACACTGAAATAGTACCGCGTGACCATTTCAGCCTGGTCCAGAGCCGCCTCGGTCGCAGTTTTGTAGGCGTTGATCAAACCAGGTACCCCAAGCAGCGTACCTCCAAAATAACGCACCACCACGACAAGTACATTCGTGATATTTCTCGAATATAATGTATTAAGGATCGGGCGCCCCGCTGTTCCCGACGGTTCGCCATCGTCGCTCATCCGGTAGCTCATTCTGTCGGCGCCGAGCCGATAGGCGTAGCAATGGTGGACTGCTTTGGGATGCAATTCGTAGAGGTCGTTCAGGTGCTCTTTGGCTTGCGAATCGTGCTCCACGGGAAAGGCATAGGCCAGAAATTTGCTTCCCTTATCTTTGAAAAAGCCTTCGGCCGGTTGCGCAATGCTCTGGTAGGTATCGTCAAATAACACGGGCACGACGCTTTTTGAACTGATAAATAATGACTGTGTAGGAAAGCGCCGCCAATGCAAATGCGGCCATGCTAAAAAATACCAACGGAAGGTTCTCACGCTGGTTTTCGAACAGCTCGGCCGAAAGAAATGCGCCGAGACCGATACCTGCTTCCAGTGAAATGAACATCGTCGCGATCGCCCGGCCGCGGTTATGGTCGCCGCTCAGATCGACCGTCCAGGCCGAAAGTACGGGTGAAAGAATGCCCATCGCTATTCCAAAAAAGGCCGCACCCGTGAGGAACATGGCGACCGATTCGGCAAAACCGGTAAGGATCATCGCGATGATCAGGATGATACACCCCACGATGGTAACAGGCATCCGGCCATGGCGGTCGGATATTTTACCGGCAAACAGCCGTACCATAATCGACGAAATGGTGAACATCATAAAATAGAGCCCGCGGTTTTCCAAACCCAGGTAACCACTGAAATCCGGGGTTACCGTCGCTACCGCACCAAATCCGAAATAGCACAGGAAGGTAATGAGCGCCGGACTGAACACGTCGGGCTCGAAAATGTCCCGTTTGGTAATTTGAAATGACTTTAAAGAGAGCTTTTGCTTTTCCTGCAACGTTTCCTTCATATTTAAAAGGATGGCAATGGAAAGGAATGCAAGAAGAGATGAGGTATAAAAAAGTGCATTCAAAGAAAACTCCTGACTGATCATGCTGCCTATCGCCGGCCCGAACGCCGAGCCCACGCTCATACACATGCCATGAATGCCCATTGCCTCCCCCCGGCGGTTGGCGGGCACAATGTCCGCTACGTACGCGGCGGTACCGGTGGGCTTAAAGCCGGTGGAAAAGCCATGCACGAGCCTGAGCAGCAAAAATGGCATGACGGTTGTGAAGATCGGGTACAAAAACCCGCATACAAAACACACCAACGACCCGAAAGCCATCACGGGAACCCGCCCGACACGGTCGGTAAGCCGCCCGCTGAACGGCCTGGAAAGTCCTGCTGTCAATGTAAACAAGCCGATGATTGCCCCTTTATATTCGGCCCCACCCATGCTGGAAAGATATGCGGGGAGTTCGGGGATCAGCATGTTAAAGCTGGAAGAGAAGAGAAACGAGCTAAGGCCCAGCAACCAGAACTGCGTCGTCAATATTCCGGGAGAAGCGGTATTTTGCATCGCACAAAAATACGACACTTTACAGAAAGACCGGAATTTACTTTGATTTATCGGCGAGTTCCTTTAAGTAGGGTGCCAGTACTCTCTTCGCCTCTTCGACTTTGCGGACAACGAATGGGTCGTTCCGATGACTTTTCAAATTGGAATTTATTTTAATCTTTGATAAATCAACAAGCGGCTGTCTTTTCTCCTTCATTAGTCATTTTCGTTTAATAAGAAACCCTTCAAAATCCATATTCTGCGAAAACTGGACAGGCATGCCTTGCATTATCCCTTGTACTTCAAATACACCACTCCAATTCTCAATATCTCTTGTTAAAATGGCCCGATATAACCGATTTCTTGAAGATGAATTTCCTGAGAAATAAATACTTCTTTCGGGATACATCTCAAAAAACGCCAAAGCGGTCTTTACGACAGTGGCAAGAACTTTTCTCATGTCACCATTATTGCTCACTACCATATCGTTTAATTGCCCCTTCTTATCCATATCGCCGAATGCTAAGTTATAAAGATCGACTCCTATCTCCTCAAACTCCACAGACTTTTGAATCCTGCAACCCGAGGAGCAGCTTTCGAACCAAAAGGACAAGTAATCTTCCGAAGCCTCGAACGGGTAAAATTTCTCTTTCACAAGTACGTGTTATTAAGCGAATACAAGTTAGTTTTAACCGATAAGCGCTCCGAGCTAATGCGACACCCATAAACGAACGGTTTGGCGTATGGCTTTTTTTC
>CBIHPQ010000644.1:0-2830 GCA_966211825.1 uncultured Dyadobacter sp.
AGGCGATTGAGGCATTTGGAAAAATCGATGTGGTGGTCAATAATGCGGGTATGGGTACCTATGGCGCGCTCGAACTGGCCAGGGAGGAAGATATCGACTGGCAGTTTGCGGTAAACACACGCGGCCCCATCAACGTGATCCGTGCGTTCCTGCCTCATTTCCGCGCCAATGGCGGCGGGATGTTTATCAATATCAGTTCGTTTATGGGCATTACCACGGCTGTGCCGCTGGGGTCGCTTTATAATATGTCCAAATTTGCATTGGAGGGACTCATTGAGGGATTGTATTATGAATTGAAGCCGCTGAATATCGACTTGCGGCTGATCGAGCAGGGCGGCTCGAAAGGGAATAGTTTCAGGGAAAGCATTGTCTGGAATGCGCATCCCGAAATCACAGCATATGATCAGTTGACGGAAAAACTGCAATCCATTATGGCAGGCGCCGACGAAAGCCAGTTGGACGATCCGATGGAAATTGTGAATGTGATTCACAGCCTTGCGACGCGCGAAACCAATCAATTCAGGAATGTGATTGGGGCAACCGGAAACCAGCTAATGCAAATGCGCCATACAATGCCTATTGAAGAATATATGGAGGCAATGAGGGCCTATTTCTGAGTTTATTGGTATTTGTTACCAGGGTGGTGAAATCATTTCATCACCCCCATTTACCAAACATTTCAAGCATTTCAGGCTTGCCGCTCGTCATGGACCACCCTTGTTTGAATCCCATGAATACAGCAATCAATATCAGGAGTCCGTTGATTATCTTTATGATCATGTTAGCGACTAATTGGAGTTGGTTTGGTTAATTTAACTCGATTTATTCTTTTAGTTTGTTAGTAACCGAAGTTATATTATTTTGGGAACAAATATAACTACTGATGGCATGAACATTCTGTCTTTTTTAGGTCTGGGAGGTATCGAACTCATTCTGATTTCCGCAATGCTGCTCCCAATGCTTGTGTCTCTCTGGGCGTTGATCGACGCGATCCGTAGTGATTTTACGAAGGATATCAACAAGCTCGTCTGGATTCTCGTGATCATTTGCGTGCCATTTGCAGGCGGGGTATTGTATTTTATTCTCTCGCGCAAACAGAAAGTCACAGCTTAAATCACAAGTTCCATGCTATCAGCGATACTGTTGTTTATGGGTTTGGGAGGATTTGGGGCCTTTCTGTTTGTTGTCCTCCCAATGGCTATTACAATTTGGGCATTAATCGACGCTATCAAGAGTGATTTCAAGCAGGACATCAACAAACTGGTGTGGATCATCGTGATCATTTGCTTTCCGTTTTTTGGCGGAATACTCTACTATTTTCTCGCCCGAAGTCAAAAGGCCGGTTTTTAAGAACACGTTTGCTGTAATATAATCCTGGTTCTTACAATGGCCGGGTATAGCCCTGTGCTTTCTGTTTTTCCAATAATGCTTTGAGCTCCTTCGCAATATCAGATTTCTTTTCAAACAGATTATCAGATTCCGCAGGATCATTTTCAATATCATAAAGCTGCCCTTCCGGATCGGAAGCTTCGCCCTTGGACGACCAGCCGCCGCTGCCTTTGCCGTCCACAAATTTCCATTTGCCACGGCGTATCGCGAACATGCCTTCGAGAGAATGGTGGATAATGCTCGGTCGCGCCGGTTTGGTATCAGCGGTGTTCCGGAGCAATGCCGCGAAGCTGAAACTGTCCTGGCCGGCATTTCGGTCGAGCTTTTGACCGGTAATGGATGCCAGCGTGGCCATAAGGTCCGAGAGGCATATGGTCTGGCTGGTTTTGGCGCCCTTTTTTACAACCGAAGGCCAGCGTAGAATGAACGGGACGCGGTGCCCGCCTTCCCAGATATCGGATTTTTCGCCCCGGTAAATGTAATTGGCCTGATGCGCCGGATAAATTTCCTTGTCGCCCGGTTTCCAGTCGGCGCCGTTGTCGGACGTGAATATGACCATGGTGTTGTCTGCTATGCCCAGGCTGTCGAGCGTGTGCATAACTGCGCCTACGACGGCATCGGTATGCTGGACGAAATCGCCATATATGCCCGCCCTGGAACGTCCTTTGTGTGCTTCCGAAGGCAGCCACGGTGTGTGAGGGCTGGATAATGGCAGGTAAAGAAAGAACGGCTTCGAGCGGTTTCCGGCCGCGCCTGCGATGAAGTTTTTCGCCTCGTTCCCGAAAACATCCAGCGTTTTTTGCAGATCAAAGCTTCGCGAACCTTTTCCGTCCCGCCAGAAAACGCCACGGGGTGTTTTGTTGCCGGCAATGTCGGTAATGCGAGGGTCTGCGGGTTTGCCGTTTTGCAGGTAAATGTAGGGGGCAATATCCAGCGATGCGGGAACGATGTAGCTGTGGTCGAATCCAAGATCGTTTGGCCCGGCGGTAACGCCTTTTTCGAGGGCAAGATTTTCACTTTTGGTCCAGTCGACATCATATTCGGCCTGGTTCGTAGCCTTCGCGGCATCGGCTTTTACCCAATCGAGGCCCAGGTGCCACTTCCCGACGACACCGGTGCGGTAACCTGCTTTTTTCATCAGGTCTGCGACCGTAAACCGGTCATTTTCGATCAGCATAGGGGAATAGCCGCCTAAAACACCCTTTTTGAGGCGCGAACGGAATGCATAACGCCCGGTAAGGATCCCGTATCGCGTGGGCGTACACACCGCCGAGCCGGAATGCGCGTCCGTGAACACGAGGCCGCCCGAAGCCAGCCTGTCGAGGTTAGGTGTGCTGATTTGGGAATTCGGGTTGAGGCAGGAAAGGTCCCCGGAGCCCAGATCGTCTGCCAGTATGTAGATCACGTTCGGGTGCTGTTGCGTGCCGTCGGCGAGGCTCTT
>CBIHPQ010000645.1:0-2770 GCA_966211825.1 uncultured Dyadobacter sp.
TATCCGGCTTACGCGAAATGGCCAACGCCCGGCGCCCAGGTTGCCCCGCCACCCGCGCCCGCACGGAAACATAGTAGGTCGAGTCTTTCAGCAACCCTCCCAGTGTGTAGGTAGTAGAGGCAGTCGTTGCTACGGGTACCATGTCATTCCCTTTCAGCATCATCACTTCATAGTCCGTCGCCCCGGTAACGGCCGTCCAGTCCAGCGAAATATAGCCTTCGCATTGCAGTGCCGACAGCGTAACGCCCGGCACGCCGATCACCGTGAACGGTTCCGAAATGCTTTGGGCTCCTGTGCTGTTCTGGATCACCCTCACCCGCACTTTGTCGGACCGGATACCCACCGGTATGGCCCACGCAAGTTGGCTGGTTCCCGCTGCTGCGGTCGAGATGTTTGTCCACGTACTGCCGTTGTTACCACTGTACTGCACCGTGAAAGTGCTGGCGCTATTGCCAAAAGCATCCCACGAAATGTAAATCGGGTCGCCGTCCTTCTGCCGTTCCCCGCCTACCGGGTTGGTAATGGTGATGGAATTGGGAAGAATATCATAAACAACAAAATATTCCTGTGATGGCGTCTGACCGACCGTTGTGCCTTTGACGGAGATCGTGTAGTTGCCCGCGCCTGGATTATTGATCACCACCTGTTCCATATTATTACGGTTGTCGACGCCCGTCGTGGCCACATTGTTTACATTCGCTGCCGCAGGATCAAGTATCCGCGGCAGGGTTACGCTCGACGCCGGGTTTGTTACCTGAAGGTCGAGGTTGTGTACCAGGTTCTGGGAAGCCAGCGTACTGCCCGCAGGATCATTCCAATAAAGCATTACTTTAAGCTGGGCGGTATTGGCCGGCACGTTGATCGACAGGTTGTTGGTAGCCTGATGCGAAACCTGCCCGATCGCATAGCTTTGCGATTCGAGCATTTTCACCGATCGGAGCAGGTTCAGCCAGCCAAAACCATAACGGTAATCGGGGCCTTCGTTGCCTTTATCCACCGCGCCATTCACCAGCAATGCTTTCATCAAACCATTTTTCGGATTCTGGTTCCCGTTCAGCTGCCGGTAGCGCTCGTACAGCATGGCCAGGCCTCCCGACACGGCGGGTGTAGCCATACTCGTTCCGCTTCCGCTTCCATAGAGGTTCACGGGGATCGTGGAAACGATACCATTCCCCTGCGCCGTGATTTCCGGCTTCACCCGGCCGTCCTTCACCGGTCCGCGGCTGGAATTCGCCACGATACTGCCGACTTCGCCGGTGGCACCCACGGTAATGACGTTCTTCGCCGTCTGGTATCCCCCCAAAACGGTCCCGAAACCTGCCGCAAATGGCGCACAGGTAGTGTTACCGCTGTTTCCGGCGGCAAAAACATGTTGCAGATAAGGCATTTCGAATGCCTGCTGGTCCAGAATATACGAGTACAGGTCATACAACCCGTTGGTTTCGCAGGTAATCACATCGGAGCCGTAGGAATTATTGGTGATAACCATCCCAAAGTCCTGCACATACTGCGGCGAATAGGCCAGAATAGCGGAATAACTTTGGGATACAACCGTCGCTTTGGGCGCATAACCCGCATAACGCTCATCCATGATGCCCGCGCCTGCCATCGTGCCCATCACGTGCAGGCCATGCGAACCGGCTTCGATAGGCGCCCGGTTGATAATCCGTGAATTAAAATCGATATGTCGTAACGGATTGGATTCATCGCCGATCCCTACTACTACTCCGGCCCCGGACAGATTTCTGTTCCCGGGCAGCGCGGATTTCAGCACATTGGCGCGGCTGTTGGTGGTACTTTTATTGTTGAGCTGGCGGTCCGGCTGCGGCACCGCCTGCACATATTGCACAAATGGCTCGCCGGCCAGCCGTTTCAGGTCTTTCACCGGCACGCGCACTGTCAGTATCTGGTAACTTTTATATTTGTCGGAAACAACTTCATAGTCCCGACTTTTCAGGGAAGCCTTTATTTCGTCGTAGGTGAAAGATTTGGGGTAACTGATCCACAAATCGACCGTCGTAGGGCCGGTGAATGCATGGGAAGGAATACTCCCGCTGGCAAGGCCTGGCTGCATTTTCTGTTCCGCGCTGAGCTCCACAATGGCCCTTCCTTTGGTTCTGGCCAATGCAACGGTGTTACCGCCCGCTGCTATGGTGGCTGTATAGGCGTAATTCGGGAGATATTCGAGTAATTCGATGCCTTCGCGTTTCAGTTCGCGCCGCTCTTCGTCGGTCGGAATGTCGTCGAACTGGATGACGACGAATGATTTCTGCCCGGCAGTCGACAACCTGAATGCGGCATTAGCGCGACCGGATGCGGATGATACATTCCTTTCGGGCACAAAAGAGCCGCTTCTGAGGAGGATTTCGTAGTCCTGCTTCCGCTGGCCTTTAACATTGCTAATCAATAGGCTTGTCAGCAATAGTGTGTAGTAAAGATTTTTCCACTTCATAAATTTTGGTACAGATAAAGGATAGGTAATTCTACCGTATTTCAAATAATTATGCAAATTAATTCGGGCATAGTTTAATATAAATTAACTTTTGCCAGAAACTAGTTGATGCTCAGCCTGATGCCTGCCAGAATGGATTGAACTATGGATGGTATACGCGAATTTAACCGGCCCTTATTTTGCACGTATTTTGTAATTAGCTGGTGGCTGGTATAACTTAGCAGCCTTAACTGTTACCGTCATTGCACGCATCCTTATGAACTTATATGGCCTGATCGGGTTTCCGCTTACTCACTCTTTTTCAAAGCGATATTTCAC
>CBIHPQ010000646.1:0-2764 GCA_966211825.1 uncultured Dyadobacter sp.
GGCGAAGGCCTACTTCACCCGCGTTGGAATATCGAATACGAAACCGGGTCCTTTGGCTAGCTGGTGGCAATTGATACAACTCGTCGCGAACGAGGCTGTCTTTCCGTAAGGCTTCAAATCCAGCCCGCTGAACCGGGCAAAACCCCAGCCTTCCGTTTCGCTGAACTTTCTGGCGTCGCGGACCATGATCTGGATGTTGTTGAAATTGCCGGGTTTCACATTGCCGTCCTGGTCGGGTGCCTGGCTGGTCCAAACTACCTTCACGATCACCGCGCCGTCGGGCCAGGGGAGGATTTTGTTTTCTTCGAGGGCTTTCACGGCGATGTCGTTGCCATAAATAATACGGGAGGTGCCATTATCGGGGCGGCCGGTGGAGCTGATGACTTTCCAGTTTTTATAATCGTCAAAGTAAGGAATGCCGTTGATAGACGTGGGAACCTGCGATACCGTTGGTTTTTGAACGATCCGGGCCGTATCTCCGGCCGCATAATGCTTTCGGGAGATGTTGGTCACGTAGTTTTTCAGGATAGTGAGCTCGGCTGGCGTCACCTTCGCCGACGGGTGTGTGGCTGTGTACTCAGGCAATGGCATCTTGCCGGCGTCGATCATATTGACAATGTACCAGAGCTTGCCTTCCTGCTCGGCCTTTGGGATGCTGTCCCATTCCGAAAAATTGAACCGTTTGCGGGCCTCCTCCACGTCCGCAGCTACTTTATAGGAGAATGGCGCAACTTTGTCGTACCAGCGCAGGTTGGTTTCATTCGAATGGCAATCGTAGCACGAGCGTTTAAGAATGCTTGTCACTTCTTCCGGTCCGTGAAATTCCGAAGTTACGGGCGGGTTCTTTACGGCCGGGCTGTTGACCTGCAATACGACAAAACTTGTAAATAATATGCCGGTGATGATGGCGACGGCGTTGCGGTATTTGCGGCGTTTCAGGGCGTTCATAGCGGTTTGTTTTTTTCTCAAAAGTAGCATGGCAAACCGCCGCGGGGAACTGGTTTCGGGGCGAAGTGGACAGATTGGATGCCGAGATGGACAGGGGTGGGTGTGGTCGGGTATTGTCAGGTAGTGGTCGGGTAGTGGTCAGGTGTGGTCAGGAAAGGGTAATCGCGGGGGGGGACCTTTTGTACGCTTATTCGCGGACTTCCGGCCGGTCCATAATGGTGGATCAATTGTCCATTTCGACTTTCAATATGTCCAGTTCGGGTGTTTTTTGTTGTCGGGGGCGGTGGAATTGTAGTCTATTTGTATCAGAAATCGCAGCGGAGACGCCGGTTTCGGACAGTATCAGAAACTATTTGAAGACTACAAAATCAATTAATTTAATCGCACCGGCGACCCGGTCAGAATCATGGAAACAATCGAAATCACCCAAGCAGCAGGCACCACTACCATTGATAAAGTGCTTTATACCGGAAAAACCCACACCTCAGGCGGCCGTGACGGCGTGTCGCAAAGCTCGGATGGCAATCTGGATATCAAATTAACGTCACCAGGTTCCAGTGGAGTTGGTACCAATCCCGAGCAACTTTTTGCAGCCGGCTGGTCTGCATGTTTTATCGGCGCAATCGGTATAGCAGCCGCGAAGAAGAAAATCGCATTACCGGAAGGCACCGCTGTCGACGCAGAAGTAGATCTAGGCCTTACCAAAGCGGAATATTTCCTACAAGCCCGCCTGAATGTAAGCCTGCCCGGCCTGGACGAAGAAACCGCCCGCACTCTCATCGAATCGGCCCACCAGACCTGTCCTTATTCCAAAGCGACACGTGGGAATATTGGCGTAGTTATTAGTGTGAACATTTGAGTTGGCACGACGCCTCCACTCAACACCCCGTCCGGTTAAGTCCGGGCGGGGATTTTTTTTTGGCTCGCTCAGACCAGCGCCACCGCTTCGGGCGCTTTCCATTTGCTGACGAACAATTCCTGCAACTGCTCGATTTCTTTTTGGTAGATGGTTTTTTTCCGGGTCCCGAAATACAATGTGTTTTCGAGCGGGGTGCTGCCTTCCCACACGAGCTCGATCTGCCCGGCCTCGAGCGCCTCCACGCAGAGAAAATGCGGGACGATCGAGAAACCCTCTCCGTCGCTGAGGCAACGGATGATCGAGCAGATGTTGGGTACAATGTAATTAGGCCGGAAATCGGGGTGCTGGTCGAAATTTTTAAGCCAGAAGTTCTTCAAATGCTCCATATCGGCGGCGGTACTGTACCAGATCTGCTGTTTGAGCCAGTTGGCGGCATTGGCCTTCTTCGGTTCCCTCAGCAAATCCCGGAGCGGCGCGGTGTCGGTATGGCTACCGGCGATGAGCACGATCCTTTCCTTGGAAAAAGGCCGGTAATGCAGGTTTTGCTGCTGGCCCTGCTGGGGCGTTACGATCAGGTCGAGCAGGCCGTTGTCCAGGTCCTGCTGCATTTGCGGGTACTCGCCGAATTTGATGATCAGGTTGAACGGCAATGTGGCAATGTGCTCTTCGAGTGTGTACTGAAATGTTTCAAAGCACATTCCGACACTGATCGTCGGCCGCTCGGACTTTGAACTTTTATGAAAATGCTGCTCCACGGCTTCCAGCTTGCGGAGCGGATCGAGCACGAAGTTGTACAATACCTTGCCCTTCTCGGTAGGCACCATTTTCCGCGGCGACCGGTCGAACAGTTTATGCCCGGTGTAGGCTTCCAATGAGTTCAAATGCAGGCTCACGCCCGGTTGGGATATAAAAAGCTCCTGGGCCGCCGCCGAGAGCGTCCCCGTTTCATAGATCGCC
>CBIHPQ010000647.1:0-2740 GCA_966211825.1 uncultured Dyadobacter sp.
ATTTCGATTACTTTTTCGAAGAGCTCGGTCGCCTCCGGAAGCTTCCTTTCCTGCAAGGCTTTTTGTGCGTTTTCGTATACCTCCCGCGCTTTTCTGGATACTGTAAAGTTTTGAGCTGAAACGGATTGAAGGGTAAAGAGGCCTAGTGCGAAACAGAAGAGAGTAACCCGGTGCATTATGGAATGTTCATAAACTTGTGAGTTTGTAACGACATTTTCCATTTGGGATTGTCTTTGATATAGTCAATTATCAAAGGCAGCATCACGTCCTGCTTACTCCATTCGGGTTGCATGAGAAGGGTACAATCCGGTGAAACTTTGGCCGCGTGCTCTTCCGCAAAGTCAAAATCGCTTTTATTATAGATGATCGTTTTAAGCTCATCGGCATTGGTATAAATGTCAGAGTGCGGGGTTTTGAATTTTTTGGGAGAAAAACAAACCCAGTCCCAATGACCGGTGAACGGATAAACGCCGGATGTTTCAATATTGGTTTTGAACCCTGCGGCCTGCAATGCGCCGGTAAGTTCGTCGAGGTTGTACATCAGCGGTTCGCCGCCGGTACTGACCGCCAGTCGGCCCGGGTACTGCAATGCGCCTGCGCCGATGGCGTCTATATCAAATTTGGGATGAATGCTCGCATCCCAGGATTCCTTCACGTCGCACCAGTGACAGCCCACATCGCAGCCTCCGAGGCGGATGAAATAGGCGGCACGTCCGCTATGCTGGCCCTCACCCTGCAAGGTGTAAAAGGCTTCCATCACCGGCAGTTCTGATGTAACGATAGGCAAAGTTTCGGTAAGCAAAATATTGAAAATCTTAATGTTGTAAAAAAGTGTAACACGCCGCGTCGGCGGAAAAATCCCGTAAAGGTACAAAATTCAAACTTCCTGCGTCGGATATTGGTTCTTTCAAATAGTAGCATATTTGCATTATGAACATAGTACCCATCCATCAGCAGGAAGTGATTTGTGCGCTCGCGACGCCCTCGGGTGTAGGCGCGATAGGCGTTATACGCGTGTCGGGCCTGGGCGCGATCGCCATGGTCAACAGCGTTTTTAAAGGGAAAAACCTCGAAAATGTCGAAACACACACCGTGCATTTTGGCACGATCAATGCCGGCGACGAGATCATCGACGAAGTGCTGGCAAGTGTTTTCAAAACCCCGCGCTCGTTCACGAAGGAAGATTCCGTAGAAATTTCCTGCCACGGCTCCGACTACATTATTCGCCAGATATTAAAGGTGCTCATCACCAAAGGCGCAAGGATCGCCAAGCCCGGCGAGTTCACTCAGCGCGCCTTTCTGAACGGCCAGTTCGACCTGGTGCAAGCCGAGGCCGTGGCAGACCTGATCGCCGCCGACTCGCAAGCCAGCCATAAAACTGCATTGAACCAGTTGCGCGGCGGTTTTTCCAAAAAACTTGCCTCCCTACGTTCCGAACTGATCCATTTCGCCTCCATGATCGAGCTGGAACTCGATTTCGGCGAAGAAGACGTAGAATTCGCCGAACGCGACGATTTGCGCAGGCTGATCGTGGCGCTGCAAACGACTATCGAGCCGCTGATCAGCTCCTTTGACTTTGGCAATGCGATCAAGGAGGGAGTTCCGGTAGCCATCATCGGCTCCCCGAACGTGGGCAAATCAACCTTGCTGAATGCCTTATTAAACGAGGAAAAAGCCATCGTAACGGCCATTGCGGGCACCACGCGGGACGTGATTGAAGATACGATCGTGCTCGACGGCCTGAAATTCCGTTTCATCGACACTGCCGGTATACGCGAAACGACCGACGTCGTCGAATCGATCGGCATCGAGCGCTCGAAAGCAGCTATGGACAAAGCGGATATTGTGATTTTCCTTTTTGATAGCTCCGAAACGCTGGCTGAGAACCGTGCGTTGGCGGCATTGCTGCCGGGTGACAAGGAGGTTCTTTTTGTTTTGAATAAAACGGATATCAATCCGGCTTTGGCCGCTGAGTTGGTTGGGGAAGAGTCTGATATTGTTCCTATTTCCGCCCACACACAGCAAAATTTACCTGCACTCACGAGGAAGCTGGTTTCGCTCGTCCACGGCCAGGCGGCTGGGGATACGGTGGTGACCAATTTGCGGCATTATGAGCATTTGATTAAGACCAGCGCGTCTCTTGGTGATGTATTGAATGGGCTGTCGCTGGGCGTTACGGGGGATTTTCTAGCGCAGGATATTCGGCTGGCGCTGCATCATTTGGGAGAGATTACAGGGACGATTGTGACGGATGATTTGTTGGATAATATTTTTTCGAAGTTTTGTATCGGGAAGTAGAAGTTTTGAAATTAGCACAAAATTGAAATGATGGGCGAGCAGGATATCCGCTGGGAACAGCGTTTCGAGAATTATAAAAAGGCCATAAAAAAGTTAGGCGAAGCTGTTCAGTTAGATGCAGAACGTCCATTAACTGAACTTGAAAGGCAAGGAATCATACAGGCATTTGAATACACGCACGAGCTGGCCTGGAAGGTAATGCAGGATTTTTTTGTTTATCAGGGCAACACAGAAATCAGAGGATCAAGGGATGCGACACGGCAGGCTTTTAGTGCCGAATTGATCGCAGACGGCGATAATTGGATGGAAATGATTAAAAACAGGAACCTTACCAGTCATACTTACAACGATGAAATCTCTGAAGAAATTTACAGAAATATAGTTGACCGGTTTTATCCGCTATTTGTGACATTTCAGGAAACGATGGAGCGTATAAAAGCCA
>CBIHPQ010000648.1:0-2737 GCA_966211825.1 uncultured Dyadobacter sp.
ATCGCCTGCGCGCACAGGTTTATTTCCTGTAAACTGGACTTCGACCATTTTCTCACTGGCTACATTGTTGCGGAATTCATCGGTCAATGTGCTGATGATCTTCCGGGTTTTTACGTCGATCACCTCGCCGCTCGACGGATATGCGTACTTACTATCCATGCTGTCGACCGTCACATAAGCCATCGTTTCGGCGGCGTTCACGGTGAACGGCCGTACGTAGCCGTCAAACTCCCCTACCTTGCCCACGAGTTCGTGCGTTTTCGGATCTGCGATGTGCAGCCACGGACTCGCGATATCGCCCATGTACACCGCCTTGCCCGAAGCGCCGTAGATCGTGTTGTGCGCCCGTTTGTGCACATTGATCTTTTTGATAATGTCACCCGTTTCGCAATTCACTACATTCCAAAAGCCTTTTTCCAGCGACGGCAGATACATGGTCCGGCCATCTGGCGAGATCGCCATCCGGTCGCAACCTCCCTCGAAAGCCTTTTCCCAAACAACCTTTTCCGTTGAAATATCAATGCGCTGGAGTCCTTCCAGTGTGCTCACGTAAATGCTGTTCAGCGGCAGACTGACGGCTATACCCTTCACATTGGAAGGCTTTCCGTTCGGATGCAAGCCACGGGTAGCGATCCTTTTCACGAACCGGTGGTTGTTGTCAATATCAAATACCAGCAGCCCATGCCCGCCATACCCCAGGTAGTCCCGGATGCCGGGCGTCGCGACATACAAGTATCGCTTCGCGCCTGCGGGTTTGCCCGCCTGCTGCGCTATACCCGTGTGTGTGAATGCGATTAACAGAACAATCAGCCAAAAACAGATCCTTTTCATATTTATCAATAAAAGTTTATGAAACAGATGGCAGCTTGTAGCCATTGTGATATTCCTTGGCGATCAGCTTGTTAGCCTCCTCATCGGTAAATTTGCCCTTTTCTTTATCCCAATAAATCTTCTTGCCGGTACGGTAGGCGATGTTGCCCATTTGCGAGAAAACGGCAATGTCGGAGCCGACCTGAATGGGCGCATTCAGGTCGGTCATTTTTCTTGATTTGACTACTTCGATGAAATTTTTTGCGTGCAGGTGGAGACCATTGTCCGAAGCTTTCTGGAATGCTACGGGCTCCATTCGCTTGGCTTCCGGAATCACTTCCCAGCCGTCGCGGCTCAGGACGAGCGTTCCGTTGTTGCCGATATAGGCAATGCCGTGCTGGCGACCGTACGGACCGCCGTCGATGCCCATGGCGTGTTCCCACTGGATATTGAAATCATCGAATTCGAACACGGTCGTGAGGGTATCCGGCGTTTCGGCACCGGAATCCTGGTTAGCGAATTTGCCACCGGCGGCCATGATGCTGTTGGGGTTCGCGGCTTTCATGCCCAGCAGGGCGTAATCGAGCAAATGCACGCCCCAGTCGGTCATGAGGCCGCCCGCATAATCCCAGAACCATCTGAAATTAAAATGGAAGCGGTTGGGATTGAATGGCCGGTTCTGAGCAGGCCCAAGCCACATTTTATAGTCAACACCGGCCGGCGGGTTGCCGTCAGGCAGTTTACTGATCGGGTTTACCCATGCAAAATAACCCCACACTTTCACCAGCCTGATTTTCCCGAGCTTGCCCGAATGCACAAAGTCGACGGCATCCCGAAAATGCTTTTGGCTACGCTGCCATTGCCCTACCTGCACCACCCGATTGTAGCGTTGCTGGGCGGCCACCATCGCCCGGCATTCGGCAATAGAATTCCCGATCGGCTTTTCTACATAAATATCTTTACCCGCCTGGCAAGCTTCAACCATCATCAGGCAATGCCAATGGTCAGGTGAGCCAATCACCACGGCATCGACGTCTTTATCGGCCAGAAGTTGCCGGTAATCGCCGTACAATTTAGGTTTTGCACCATTGCCCGCGAGTTCGCCGGCGCGTTTTTCCAGTACGTTTTTGTCCACATCGCAAAGCGCCACGCATTCGGTGCCGGGATTTTTCAGGATCGCATTCAAATCGGCCCAGCCCATTCCGTTGACACCAATGGCCCCGACACGGATCTTATCAGCAGGCGAAACCGGTGCAAAAGCGGAAACGGAAGAAGGGATAATGACTGAAAGGCCCGCCCCGGCAGCAAGTGCCGAAGCGGTGTTGAGAAACTCGCGTCGTGAATGGATAATAGGTCGGATCAGGTAGGATGAGCTATTGGAATATGTAAAAAACAATAGGATACCGGAATTATACTTGGCGCAGCGGACTGACTTTCCAGGTAAAATATATCGGGATACCCAACCCTGATCGGGTCCTTGGCCGATAGCTGGCCGTAGAAGAATAGGCTTACACTTTTATGCTCAGGTGAGCAAAACTGTGGCAGGAAAAACGCCGGCGACGTGAAGCGTTATGGTTTCACGCCGCCGGCAAGAGGCATTAGAAGGGGTTACGTGGAGTTGTTACAATGCTGTGGATCAGCCTGTCAAGTTCTTTCTCCATATCTTTCAGGCGAGTAAGGACGTCTACATCGCGCGTGGCAGCATAGGAATTTTGTAAATCCCTCACTTCCTTGATCCGAAGTGCAAAACTGAGGAGCGTCATGAGTTCGTTGAATTGGTGTATTTGAAAAACATGACAAATAAAGCGGGAATCGCGGGGAGAGGGAAGGGGTGTAAGCGATTATAATAAAAATCTAATGTGGTGCGGATGATGGTTTCTTCATGGCGATCGGTAACTAATTCTTCCCGTTTGAAAATTGCTCCGCC
>CBIHPQ010000649.1:0-2730 GCA_966211825.1 uncultured Dyadobacter sp.
CGGGGCAGACGTTGCCATCATCTTTGTTCCACCGGCTTTTGCCGCTGTCGCGATCATGGAAGCTGCTGATGCTGGTATCGGCGTGATCGTTTGTATCACGGAAGGTATCCCTACGAAGGATATGATGCAGGCGAAAGAATATATCAAGGGTAAAAACTGCCGCCTGATCGGCCCTAACTGTCCCGGAATTATCACCGCGGAGGAATGTAAGGTCGGTATCATGCCAGGTTTTATCTTCAAAAAAGGGACGATCGGTCTGGTTTCGAAATCAGGTACGCTTACCTACGAGGCGGTAGATCAGCTGACACGCGCCGGATTGGGCCAAACTACCGCGATCGGTATCGGCGGTGACCCTATCATCGGTACAACTACTAAAGAAGCCGTTGAACTCCTCATGAACGACGACGAGACAGAAGCGATCGTGATGATCGGTGAGATCGGCGGAAGCATGGAGGCAGATGCTGCAAACTATATTAAATCGACTGGTAACAAAAAGCCTGTCGTAGGTTTCATCGCAGGTCAGACTGCTCCGAAAGGACGCCGCATGGGCCACGCCGGTGCGATCATCGGTGGTGCAGACGACACTGCGGAAGCGAAAATCAGAATTATGAAAGAGTCGGGCATCTTCGTTGCAGAATCACCTGCATTAATCGGCGAAACGATGCTTCTGGCGCTTGGAAAGAAATAATCATTGCTAATTGACTTTGATCAAAGGGCTGGGGAAACCCAGCCTTTTTTGTACCAATGAAGTCCATATTTTCGGCTGTTTTTTGGGCTTTTTTTACGGCAGTAACCTTCTCGGGTTCACTGGCGCAGGGCGCGGCGAAAGTAAACCCGCCGGGCCAGTTCTTCCCGGTTTACAATTACCAGGACGACTGGCTTGTATACAACGAGCAATACAAGAACTACGTCCCGTTCTCCCAGGGCGTCAATGAAGGCACCCGTTTTGCAAGCCTTTACATTGATCTGGTTAAAAACAGGCGGTACTCCGTGCTTGTGCATTCTGAAACCGAGAGCTACCTCTTTCTCGAAGGCGCATTGCAAAACCGCATCGCGGCAGGCAAATGGCAGGAGCTCAATTTGGACAGTTTGTACCGGATTTACCACAAGGACGAACTGCTGCTGACCATCTACGGAAGCCCGGGCATCGCAGACAAAACAGCCATTATCTGCAACAAGAAAAAGCTGACGGATTCCGAATCCATCGCACCGGCCCGTTCAGGTTTCATTAATATCAAACCGATTTCTTTCACACCTTTCGGCACATTTGCGGGAATCGCATTGGTCATTATCCTGATATTGAATGCATGGATTTTCAACCTTAATCCACTTTCTTTTATCCGTTTGATAAATCCCATCGAGTTTTTCAACAACGACCCGCGCGATCAGCTTTCGAAGATCAACAAGCCTTACAGCAACACCGTGATCTTCTTTGTAGCGATCAGTTCGATGATGATGGGCTTTACGGTGATATACCTCTCCGCAAACCGGCTCAACCTGTTCTCCGTCAGCACTATACTCTCCGAAAAAGCCAACACGATTCAAATACTGGGCGACTTTTGCATTCTTTCGGTGATTTTCTTCCTGCTGATCTACGCGAAGTACATATTCATGGTCCTGGCGGGCAATATGCTCAATCTGGACAAGCAGGTCGACATTATTTTCATCAAAATCGTACAGTCGTCGTACCTCTTTTATGCATTGATTTTTCTGGTCATTTTCGGGTTGTATTCCAACCATATCAACTGGCTGGAAGCAAGCAGGCCTTATGTGCTTTTACCGTTCCTTTTTTTCTATCTGGCCCGCTTCATAGGACTATATGTTGTCGCCAAGCCGGCCGGCTCGTTGATTAATCTCTATTTATTTTCTTACCTTTGTGTCATCGAAATAATCCCGCTCATTGTGAGTATGAAGTTTGCTTTATAGTCAGGGAATATGATTTGGGAATAAACTAATGAGGATTATACATGAGTGATACCATCAATTTTGATCAGGACAGGCTTAAAAAAGTAACCAGCCTTTTAGTAAGTCAATCCCGACCAGCAGACGAGAATTCACCTTATTATGAATTAGCCAGAAAGTATAATATCAAGGTAGATTTCCGGCCGTTCATACAGGTCGATGGAGTTTCTTACAAAGACTTTCGCAAGCAAAAAGTCAACATCCTGGACCACACGGCTGTTATTTTCACAAGCCGTAACGCGATCGACCACTTTTTCCGTATTTGCAACGAAGGCCGGGTTGAAGTACCTGCTACGATGAAATATTTCTGCATTTCGGAGCAAACTGCCAATTACCTTCAGAAATACATCGTGATCCGCAAAAGGAAAATCTTTACAGGCACGAAAACCGCTGCCGAGCTGATCGAGCTCATGCGCAAGCACAAGAAAGAGAAATTCCTGTACCCATGCTCCGATGTCAGGAAGAATGACATCCCTGAATTTGCGGATACCGAAGAATTCCATTTCACGGAAGCAACTATGTATCAGACAGGTTCCGCGGATTTGTCGGACCTGGAAGATGTATACTACGATATTATTGCGTTCTTCAGTCCTTCGGGGATCAAGTCACTTTTCGACAACTTTCCTGAATTCAAACAGAACAACACCCGCATTGCGGCATTCGGCCCGACAACGGCAAAGGCCGTTGAGGACGCGGGGCTGTTCCTGGACATCCAGGCGCCTTTGCCCAATGCCCCTTCGATGACAGGCGCGCTCGACCTGTATATCC
>CBIHPQ010000650.1:0-2727 GCA_966211825.1 uncultured Dyadobacter sp.
CAATTTTTTAGCCATTTTGTTGTTACCCGCTTGCCGACCGCTGCATGCTCAAACGGTTCATTTAAATGCAGCGACAGGAAACGACGCGGCCAATGACAAAGTCGAAACGCCGGTAGCAACCAACAGAAAAAATCCCATTGGCCATAATTTCTAACCCTTTTGCATCGATTAGCCATGAAAAAAATTATTTTGATCACTCTCTGCGGCGTCGCATTCAACACATTTGGCCAGAAAAAACCGAAAGCAGCAGAAAAAGACCCGAACACCTGGGTAGCGCTTACGGCCGAAAACTGGGACGCTCCGGGAGCCAATGCGGAATTCGTCACACACGACGGTCGCGCTGCCCTGAAAATCCTTCCCAAACAAGGCCAGGTTATTTTGAAAAACACCACATTTTCCAACGGCACGATCGAGTTCGACTACATTCCCACCGATCAGCGATTTGCCTCCTTTTATTTCCGGTACAAGGACAGTAAGGAAACGGAACTGTTCTATTTCCGTACGCACCGTGCCGGCGATACCACAGGCATTGAGGCCGTGCAGTACACTCCCAATATCGATGGCGTCAATCTCTGGGACCTGCTGCCGCATTACCAGGGAAAGGCCAATTTCCAGAACAAAACCTGGAACCACGTGAAGCTGATCGCTTCGGGTTACCAACTCCGGGTATACGTAAACGATATGCAGCGGCCGACGATGGAAGTACCACAAATGGAAGGCAATGTAACGGAAGGTACTCTCGCGTTTGAAGGAGAAGGCATTGTTTCGAACCTGGTGATCAGGCCGGGGCAAACCGATGGCCTTCCCGCATACGCAGGCACCGACCCGGTCGCGAACGACCCGCGCTACCTCCGCAAATGGCAAGTCAGCGAGCCGATGGTGCTACCGAAAAATGTGGATTTCAGCATGGATTACGCACCCAAAGCAGAAACAATATGGCAGCCGGTCTGGGCCGAAAGGAGAGGAATGTTGAACCTCACGCGCAAATTCGGCATGAGTAAGGAGCGCCGCATCGTGTGGATGAAGGTCAATATCAATTCGAAAACAGATCAGAAGAAAAAGATAGCGATGGGTTTCAGCGACGACGTGTGGGTATTCCTGAATGGCCGCTATTTGTATGTTGATAAGAACAGTTTCGGCTCGCCCATTATGAAAGAGCCGGCCGGCAGGTGTTCCATCGAAAACACCTCATTCACAATCCCCTTCAAGGCCGGAAAGAACGAACTGACCGTGGCATTAGCCAACGACTTTTACGGATGGGCGCTGATTGCCCGTTTGGAAGATCTCGACGGAATTGTTGTAGAATAAAGGAAGTAATGGAGGAAAGGGCAGAAAATCATCCCTTCCCTCCCTTTTTCTTATTTATTAGTCAATACAATTTTACCAAACTGCTTGCCCTCATGCATATAATCGAAGGCTTGCTGGGCGTCCGATAGTGACGGGTAGACTTTGTCTATAATGGGTTTGATGTTATGCCCGGCGGTAAAGGCGAGCATATCTTTAAATTCCTGCAACGTTCCCATCGTCGTTCCCAGGATGGAGAGGTTTCTCCAATAGACTTTATTGGGTACTATATTTCCGATAGGGCCGTCGGTACCGCCGAAGAATACGATCCTGCCGCCGGGTTTTGCCGTTTCAATCAAATTGCCGAAACCTTTACCCGAAGCACTATCGAGCACAACATCGAAACCGCCTGTCGCTTCTTTCGCCTGCTGAAACCAATTTTCTTCTTTGTAATTGAAGCCGTCGATCGCGCCGAGTGCTTTGGCTTTGGCTAGCTTGTCTTCCGAGCCGGAAGTCACGAACACTTTTGCTCCCGCGGCGATCGCATATTGAAGCGCCAGCAATGCAGTGCCCGCACCGATACCGGTAATCAATACCTGCTCCCCTGCTTTCAGTGCGGCCCGCGTAAACAGCGCCCGATATGTGGTTATTCCGGCCAGCGGCAATGCAGCTGCTTCGATGTCGGTAAGGTGCTCAGGTTTCTCGTGAACATATTTTAAGTCCATCGCTATATATTCCGCGAAAGTGCCCGGCTCGGGATTCCCCAGGATCTTGAACTGGTCCCCGAATGCAGCCGGGTTATCACCCCAGTCGTGGCTGGGATTAATGATCACCGCTTTGCCAACCCACGCCGGATCGACATTTTTTCCTGCCTCAGTTACAGTGCCAAATCCGTCTGACCCGAGTATCAGCCCTGTTTTCGGACCCGCATACTGGCCTTTCTGGATCCAGACGTCGCGGTGGTTCAGTGAAGAATAAGCCAGTTTGATCAGGACCTGGTTGTCGGTTGGTGCCGGTGTTTCCACTTCTTTAATAATAAGCGGAGTATTTGTATCGGTCAAAAATGTTGCTTTCATGATCTGAAATGATTTTGTGTTTGAACAATGCAAAATTGTACCGGTTTTTAGTTTATTTTGCAGTATAATTTTTCCAAAATACGGTACATTCATAGCAACCATGAAAGAAAACCTGCACGAGCCCTTTGAAATAATCTACAAAGAGTTGGATGAATGTCCCAAACCAACGCATCAGCACAACTTTTTTGAACTGATCTACATTCTGGATGGCACCGGCGTTCAGGAGATCAACCAGCATACTTTCCGGTACAATCCCGGCCATATGTTTCTGCTGACACCCGAGGATACCCACTCTTTCGACATCAAAAACGACCACGAAGTTTGTATTCATCCGTTTTAATGATGTGTATATTAAAGGGAATGCGTC
>CBIHPQ010000651.1:0-2723 GCA_966211825.1 uncultured Dyadobacter sp.
GTGTAATGCCCGATAGATAAATTATTATCAAAGTTAATATTAGTATAATTATATTGCAAAAATTTATGACATTATAAGCGTCATTTATAACTTCTCCGTTCCTATAAATAAAACTAAATTCATTTGATTAGATCAACTCTTTCCTGGCATTGTACCAGGTTGGAGTTTGCCCGATGTACTCTGCGTTCGTAGTTTTGTAACACCAAAAAATACAATTTATAAACAAACGAGCAATCATGGCTAATAGACTGTTATCTGTGGGATCCGAATTCCCTGAATTCAAAAAGACATCCGTAGTATCTCTTGAAAAAGGAAACGAATTCTACGATATTACCTCAGAAGACCACAAAAACGCTGAGAAGTGGATGGTAATGTTCTGGTGGCCAAAAGACTTTACTTTTGTATGCCCTACCGAGATTGCTGAATTCAACAAACACACTTCTGACTTCGCTGACCGTGACACAATCCTGATCGGTGCTTCTACCGACAGCGAGTACGTTCACCTGGCATGGCGCAAAAACCACGACGACCTGCGCGACCTGCAATTCCCGATGCTGGCCGATACTTCAAAGTCTCTGGCAGAAGAATTGGGTATCCTTGAAGCCAACGAGAAGATCGCTTACCGCGTAACTTACATCGTAGATCCACAAGGTATCATCCGTTGGGTAAGCGTTAATGACCTTTCAGTAGGCCGTAACGTTTCTGAGGTTTTGCGCGTACTCGACGCTCTGCAAACTGACGAGCTTTGCCCTTGCAACTGGCAAAAAGGCGAAGCAACTATCGCCTAATTGCCCGCATGAAGCAGTTCACAGCGGTTTAGTCATTCGTACGCCGGTTCTGTGAACTGCTTTTTTATCACCCACCGGGAAATCCTTCCCGCTCAACTTCAAACAAACATGTATCCATTTGCAGCCACAGGGAACACGAAAGAGTCCCTGTATAAAGAAGTCAATTTGCCTGCGGAATTTGAAAGCGTGTTGCTGAACAAGCTCGCGGCTCTTGACCACCGTTACCTCAAAGACCTGAAAATCAATGTAGGTAATGTTTTAAAATCACAAACATTGAACCGCAAAGAGGCATTGTTGCTGGCATTGTCGGTTGCTATTAATGAAAAGAATGCTGCGCTGATCGCGGCATTGGAAGAACTCGCTGGCCAGGAAGGCGCTGACGAGAAAGAAATCGCGGAGGTAACTGCCTGTGTTTCATTAATGAACGCGAACAACGTGTTCTACCGTTTCCGTCACTTTATGCACAAGGAGTTTTACGATAATGCGCCTGCGGGCATCAAAATGAGCATTATGGCGAACCCCGTTCTGGGCAAAGAGTTTTTCGAACTGATGAGCCTGGTTGTTTCAGCATTGAACGGCTGCGAAATGTGCGTAACCTCGCATGAGCAGTCGGTACTGAACCACGGCGGTACACAGGCGCGTATATTCGATGCGGTTAGGCTTGGAGCGATCTTCAAGAGCTTTTCTGTTTTGATATAAAACAAAACTAGCCAGGTCTTAAAGATCTGGCTAGTCCCAAATTATCCATCCTATTTCTCTATTGTTTTCCTGGTTGGATACTGCGCATCATCCTACTCCATGTAGCTGATGTAAAAAGAGTTACGTCCCCACATGGTGCTGGGCTCGAAATCGATCACCAGCTTACTTTCGTACTCGTCTTCCGAAAAGTGATTGCGCAGTTTTAGCGGTGCCTTACCGCTCTCCCCGTTGTAATAGGCCGTCATTTCGTACCGACCAAGGGGAATGTCTACCAGGTAGCCATACGTTTTGGAATAGGGCTTCCCTGATTTCATCTTCAACGTTTCGCCTTTGGAACCATCAATGAGGCTCCCTACGGGCGTAAGTGTGAATTCTATGTTTTCTTCGTCGTAAATGCTGCTGTAAAGCGCCTTGTTGAGCCCGATCGTCGCGCCGTAATAGCCCTCTCCTTCCGGTCGCTCGCCCGTAAGCTTCCATTGAAAGTTACGTACAGCCCCATCGATGCTGAACGCTTCGTAGACGTCCGGGTCGAGGTCCAGCTCGTAGCGGCGGCCGTTGTATTGCTTCACTACCTGCGCCGAAGCCATAAATGTCCCTACTTTGGGTAGCTGGATCTCGTAGTTACCGTTCGCATCGGTATTGCCCAGGGAGTACGAGGCATGGATCATCGTATTATCGATCACCACCTCCACACCTTTGATCGGGTTGCCTTCCGTATCCGTCACTTTTCCCGTTGCATATCCCTGTTTGGCGCCCTGGTCGTCCAGGCCGGGTTCGTCATCGGTCGTGCAGGCTGCAACGAGCCCCATCATCAGGGCCCATTGCATTATCAGAACCCATTTTTTCATGGCTCCGGTTAGTCGATTTTACGCAATTCGGTGGTAGAAGAATCCTCTCCGGTCTTTTCGATCGATTTTACTACGCCCACGCCGGGTGCTGTCCAGAGCGTTACATTCACGACGTCCGTTGTGATTTCCGGCTGGGTTACGTCGGTTTCAAACTTCACGTATACTTCATAGGAATACTCCCATTTCGTGCATTTGAATTCGCCCGCGGTGGTTGTGATCGTTTCTTCGCCGGTCGCTTTTCCGTTTTTATAGGTCAGTTTTGTTTCCACCGCCGCGTCAACGGAGCCTTCGTCCCCAACGGGGATTTCGAGTTTAATCAAAACCTTGATCGGGACACCTTTGAATGTGAGGGCGCTGTTCACCTTTCCATTGTTTTCCAGTAGCTGAT
>CBIHPQ010000652.1:0-2718 GCA_966211825.1 uncultured Dyadobacter sp.
ACAATAATTTCATCGAACTTTCGAAGGCAGGGCTTCTGAAAACCATTAACCAGCCTGACGTTTTTGCATTCCAGCGCACAACGCCGCAAAAACCAGCCGCGCCGCCGATAAAAAATCAAGAACTGCCTGTTGAAAAGCCGGTTGACAATACGGCAAGCATTAAAACAAATAATGCCGAAGTGCCCGCCGTTCCCGAGCCACCCGCACGCCAGGACGCCCGGCCAGCCACGAACGAGGCCGCGCCTATTGCACAGGCGAAGCGCGATACCGTGTACGTGGAGCGCGTACGTGTGGACACCGTGTACGTCGACCGCAATGCGCAGTTGCAAAACGTAACCCGCTCGCTCGACGGTTTCGCGCCGAATAATATGGTGCTGCTGCTGGATGTGTCGTCGTCGATGAGCTCGCCCTATAAATTGCCGCTACTGAAACGGTCGATCAAATCGCTGCTGACGCTCGTGCGGCCCGAGGACATGATCTCGATCGTGCTCTATTCCGGCAAAGCGAGGGTGGTGCTCAAACCGACCTCCGGGGCCAAAGCGCCGGAGATTTCGAGAATGATCGACCTGCTGCAATCTGATGGGGACACTGATGGTAACGAAGGCATCAAGCTCGCCTACAAAACAGCTAACAAACAATACATCCGTGCCGGCAATAACCGCATTGTGCTGGCTACCGACGGTGAATTTCCAGTCAGCGAGGAGGTAATGGACATGATCCGCCAGAATGCACGCCAGGATGTTTATCTGAGCGTATTCACCTTTGGACGTAACGAGCATACGGGCCAGAAACTCAAAAAACTGGCCGAACTGGGCATGGGCTCCTACGCGCACGTAACCGATGCCAGTGCCGATCTGCAACTCATCCTGGAAGCCCAGGCGAAGAAGCTGGCCGGGAAATAATCCCCGAAATCTTTAAAGATCGGCGTAATGCTTCACGAAGCTGATCCAATCCGAGCCGAACGGAACGAGAATGTATTTTCCCTCCGGTGTTACGAGCAGCTTGGTCGGATAACCCGGTACCTTGTAAGTCTTTTCGATCTGATTGTCCGACATGGCCACCGGAAATGAAAATTTCTTTTCCGTCATATAGCTGGTCACTTTGTCCTCGGTATCACGGCAGGCGACGGTAAGCAATGCAATTTTGCTGCTGTTTGTTTTGATGGTTGAATCATAGAATTTCTGCATGTCGGGGTGCTCCGCGCGGCATGGTCCGCACCACGTCCCCCAAAAGTCGACTAATAGCCACTTTCCGGCACCGGCTTCGCTTGAAAATGCTGACTTGTCAAGCATGGAGAGCGAAATAGGTGGCGCAGTTCTGGCATATTGATTAACATTTTCCAGCCAGAATTTTGCAAATCCCGCATCACTTCCTTTTGTTTTGGCAAACGCCGTTTTGAGCTTTTCTTTATATTCCGGCTGTTGCAATGTGATTTGTACCAAAGCTGAAAGCATATCCTCCTGATCGGATGTGTGGTTGGTCAGAAATGCGAGATATTCGTCACGAAATGAGTTTTTTTCCTGATTAAAGATTAAATACATGTCATAGAAATAACCTGACTTATTATTGTTGTCGGCTAAGTCCGGACTGTAATCAAATGCTTTTTTTAAATACCCCTTCTTTTTATTGAAATCAGTTTCTTTTTCTGCCTTCACGTAATTGGCATAGGCAAACAGATATCTGAACCAGGCACGCTCTTCTGATTTATACCGGCCCGGCGATTCCAAAGCCGGGATCTGTCCTTTTTCAAGATGGGTATATAAATTTTGCAGCAGCTTTTCGGATAACGGTTTCAATTCCGGTATGGAATTGATTTTGCCATAAATCATCAGTCCATACCGGGCGGCGCGGTTCGAATAAACATCTGCATCTGCCAATTCCTCCTTTATAAACTGCTCCGTCAGGCTGGCAAGCCTCGCATTGTCCCCGGCTGCGCCCTGGATGTTGGAATACAAAAAAAGAGTATTGGTCGTTTGCACAAGAACTCGGTTTGTGTCGGCCATGATCTTGATCATCAGGTCTTTGTTAAATGCTTTGGCTTGGACGAATTTCCGGGCAACTGTGCTGTCCATCCCGCGCGGAACCGGCCGGTCGATCACCATTTGCGCGAAGCTATTGTGTACAAGGTCTTGTAACAGCGGCGTCTCGATTTTGTCGGAAGCCAGTTTTCGGATGCTGACTAAGGCCGTGGCTTCATGGAGGTTTATTTGGGTGGCATTGTTAAACCGGTTATAATAATCACCCGCAGTATCGGCAGGCCGCGTTTGTGCAATTACTTTTAATGCTAACAATTGAATCGCGATTAAAACTAGTATGCTTATTTTGAAATGGATAATTTTCATGGCTGTTAATATTTAAGGTGAAGGAAGTAAAGAGATTAGTGCCCGATCAAATTACGCAAATAAATGTCAAACCTATTGCGACATGATAATTAAAACATGAATGATTTCTAATTAACCAATTGCCATCCAAACAGACAAGCGGCCGGTCGTGTAACAGAAAAGGAAATCGTTGCGGAAGTTTTCTTTATTCGTCGACTTATAGCCGATCCTTCACCAAACGCTTTTACCTATGACAACGAGGCCGCTCAGTAAGGATTTTTATTCCTTTATCATCTTCTTCCTGTCGATATCGATCATCGCGGGATTGATCCAGTCCATTGCACTGCTGAATGTTGGTGTTAGAGTGCTTACGATGGAGTCGTGTTGTGTCAGGGGG
>CBIHPQ010000653.1:0-2694 GCA_966211825.1 uncultured Dyadobacter sp.
GGAAGGCGGGGCGATCTTTGTGAGCACAGTCCGCGACCGGTGTTTTGTGTATCAGGACGGGACCCGCATTACCACTTATTTCCCGACCATTTATATCAACCAATGGAAAAAACGCCTCGCGCTCCTTTCGCGCCGTGCTGAGGTGGGATTGGAACACATTACCGGCCTGGAAGAGGGTAACACATTCGGGGCCGCCATTCAGGAGCTTGTTTTTCAGGAATACGATGAGGAAGAGCGCAGCTGGATTTTCAGGAAGCTCGACCGCGCCTTTCAGCTGCTCGCCGAAGATTGCCGGAAGGTGTTACGATGGTTCTATGTTGAGGACCGGTCGTTGCGGGAAATTGCAGCCGAACTTGGCATGACAGAGGCCTCGGCCACGGTGAAACGGTTCAAATGCGCCAGGTATCTGAGAGAAAAATTTCATTTGTAGTGATAAGAATCGGCGGGGAACCGTATCAACCAGTAAAATCTTACAGCGAATCACGATTTGACATATGGAATTTTCGGAAGAAACTTTTCATGAAATTCACCAGTATCTGAGCGGCGGAGGCACACCCGGCGAGCGCGCGGATTTTGAAAAACGCATGCAGGCGGATGATGCGCTGGCCAAGGAGGTCGCTACCCAACGCCGTATTCGTAATGGATTGAAAGCGAACGAATATAAGAACCTGTTCAAGGACATTCATGCCCGGCTGCAAAGCGAAGGGGCACTGACAGATCCGGAACCGGAAGAAGGCAACATCCTTCCGCTGGTGCCGGAAAGGCGCTCTGTTGTGCGCTGGCCTTACATCGCCGCGGCAGCCAGTATCGTCATGGCCGTCGGGCTTACCTGGTATTTCAATTCGCGGCCCGCAAGCAGCCCGATAGCTTCGGACGTACCGGTAGCCGAAGAGCCTGTTGTAACGGACACTACCACGCCGGCACAGCCGCAGGTAACGCCCGATACGGCGAAGACTATCCTGCCAAAGCAAAAGCAGTCGCCCACACCGCCGGCCCAGGTGGACAAAACCGACTTCTTCGCGGAATATTTCGAGGAAAAACCCCGGCTCGAAAGCCCGTTCTCGAAGGAAAAGCTCGGCCTGAGCCCGTCTGCATTCAGACAGTGGCGGTCGGATACCACGCACGTGTACGAGGGGGTACGCTACCTGGCCGCGCACAATGCGGAGCTGGCATTGCAGGAATTGAAACAGGCCGAAACCAGCCAGTTCCAGCAAGTGAAGAGTGTTGCAGACTGGTACATTGCCCTCGCTTACCTGCAACAGAACGACCTCCCAAAATGTGCTGAACAGTTGAAGAAGGTCGTAGCCGATCCCGGTAATGCAAACAGCAAACGCGCAGCGGAATTACTCGGAAAAATCCAGTAACTTTATAGCTCCTCCCCATGAATACTGTGCTATGAAGAGATTTTTTACCTATATTCTCCTGATAACGATCGTCATTGCGTGCCACATCGAAACGCCGCAAAGACCCGCTTCCAAGTTCACTTTCACCCCCGCGAACGGCTGCAAGGCGCCGTGCTGGGTTACTTTTAAGAGCGAGGCAGAAAACGCGGAAAGTATCCAATGGGATCTTGATGACGGGACCCAATTGAAAAGCGGGGATTCGTTGCAGTATGAATTTAAAGTAGCAAAAAGCTATCAGGTTAAAATGATCGTGAAAGGTGTCGACGGCGGCAGCAGCGGCTACACCCAGACTGTAAAGATCGAAGCCCCTTCTCCCGAGGCATTCAGCATTTCCGGCGGTAAAAATTTCCCAACGGACATCGTAGCTGATGCGAAGGGAAACGTATACATCTCCGGCACAGGCCAAGGCAACATCGACTTCGGAAATGGGAAAGTCAGCAATTTGACTAAGGGTTCCGACGACTTTTTTGTGGCAAAATACAATAGTACGGGTCAATGTCAGTGGGTATATACTGACGGCAGTGCGGGCGAAGATCACGCTAATGCCCTGGCCATTGATAGCCTCAACCGATTGTACGTAACCGGCTTTGTGGGCGGACCGGTAGCGGGTAGCGGCACATCTGCCAAGGGGCAACTAGACGGGTTTGTGGCGATGCTCGATGCCGGGTCAGGCGCACGCAAGTGGTTCACGACGTTTGGCGGACCCAAAAATGATCAGGGAAGGTCATTGGCGTTTTACCAGGCCGGTGAGGGGCCGAAACTGTACCTGACCGGCACTGTGGAAGGCGACAATAGCAGTAACAACATCGAATTCGACAGCCACCGGACGCCCGCCAACGACCGTGACGGCTTTCTAGTGCTGCTGAATGCTGTTAATGGCAGCTTTGACACCCCGACAATGATTACAGGCCCCGATATCCAGGCGCCCGAAGCGATAGCTGTCGACGTTTTCGGTAATGCATACCTTGCCGGAGCTTTCCTGAAAACCATTAATGTTTCTTCTCTTTCCCGGACCAGCGTCGATAGCGTCGATGTTTTTGTTGCCAAATGGAGACGTATCGGTCAAACGTTCGAATGGGTGCGCCGTGCGGGTTCAGACAGAGTAGATTTCGCCTACGACGTTATAGTCGATCAAAACTCCAAAAATATATTCGTGACAGGAATGCATAGCGGATATCTGAGAGAATTGGAGCTTAACAGCGCTAATGATGAAAACGTATATCTCGGCAAATGGGATGTCAATGGCCAGGTTCAAATTGCAGGCAATGGTTTTAGTGACGGGAATCAAGAC
>CBIHPQ010000654.1:0-2671 GCA_966211825.1 uncultured Dyadobacter sp.
TCGTGTACCAGCTTTGGCGGGCATTTCCGGCATTCCGGCAGGAGGCGAAAATCAGTACCTGGATCTACCGCATTGCGCTGAACACCGCAATGGCGACCTACCGTAAACAGAAACTGCCCGTTTCCCTGTACGAACACCCGCCAGACCTTCCCGAAACGAACGAAACAATTACCGAACGCGAAGAATGGCTCTTCCGCGCGTTGCGCACATTGAGCGACTCCGAACGCGCACTCATCTCCCTTTACCTGGAAGATTATTCCTATGCAGAAATCGCCTCGGTAACAGGCATTTCCGAAAATTACGTGGGCGTGAAGCTCAACCGCATTAGAGAAAAACTCAAAACACTTTTAGCCAGCAGTAATATATGAACATCGACGATCTTAAATCTGAATGGCAACACGCCGCCCGGGAATTACATACGGAAAAAGAACTCGCGATGATGACGCGGGTTAGAAATCATCCTGCATTGCGAAAAATAAGGATCAAGTTCGTCATTGAAATAGCAGCACTTACCGGTTTGCTATTTCTTTATTACGACGCGCTGGATGGAGCCGAAAAGCCGATTTACATTAACATTCTCTTGATTTCCAGCATTTTGCTTTACATTTTAAACAATGTATTAGGATATATTCAAATACAAAATCCTCCTGTTTCCGGCAATATCAGGGAGTCGCTGGAAATGCAGGCCCGTTCGTTGAAAAGACTCGCCCGGCTATCGATGGTCTCGTCGGTAGTGTATGCGGCGGCGTCGCTGCTGTTCCTGACTTATCAAACGGTTTTCACGCAGCGTAAATACATCATTTTGAGTGCATTAATCATCGTTTTCGCACAGCTGTTCTATTATTCCCGCATCAGCTGGAAAAGAAAAATAGCGCATTTTGACGAGTTGAAAGCAGATTTTTGACATTTTAGCATGGTTAACGATCCATGCCATGATTTGCCAGGAATTTACAGAAAATGATATTGCCTACCTTCCCGAGCTCGAACCGGAGGGATGGGGGGACATTCGCCCACGGTTTCAATACTTTTTAAAGTCGGACTGCTGCAAGCCCGTCAAGATCGAGGAGAATGGCCGGCCGGTTGCTGTCGGTGCCGCGATCTTCCACCAGGACACCGCCTGGTTTGCGTGCATCATTACCCATGCCGGGCACCGCAACAAAGGCCTCGGAAGCGCCATCACGCGTCATCTGATCGAAAGCGTCGATAAAAACCGCTATCCTACCATCTACCTCGACGCCACGGAGTTTGGGTATCCGGTGTATTTGAAGCAAGGTTTTGAGATAGAGGGGCAATATGCGCACCTGCGGCGTGATGGCCCCGCGCCTGGAATGCCGCATTCTGAGTACGTAAGGCCATTTTCAGAGAATTTCCGGGAAGCCGCTTATGCAGTCGACCAGTTTGTATCCGGCGAGGACAGGCGGGGTGTTATGGCAGAATTTTTGGCCGACTCCCTCATTTACGTCGATCGCCAGGGGCAATTGCAGGGCGTTTACCTGCCTACCTGGAGCGATGGACCTATTGTAGCCGCCAACGACACCGCCGGACTGGCCCTTATGCATTTCCGCATTGCATCGAGGCCTGTTGCCATATTGACTATCGACAATACTGCCGCGCTCAGCTTCCTTCAATTGAATGGGTATAGTATGTACAAAACATCCCGCCGCATGATCCTCGGCCCGCGAAGGACGTGGCATCCTGAGCACCTTTACAACCGCATTAGCGGCGCATTGGGTTAACTACCGCAGCACAAGCTCGCTGATCCTGGAAAATTCGGTATGCGGCGCCATTGCTTTGACGATCCCTTTGCGGTCTACCAGTATAAAATAGGGCGTCTCGCTGATTTTATACCGGTGGTTGAAGCCATACGATTCCGGAACGGGAATGAAACCACAGTTCCGTTTCGGAATCGCTTGCAGGCATTCGTCTTCGGTATTGAGTGTGGTCCCGAGCGAAACGATCTCGACGCCCTTCTTTTTGTTTTCATCCACGAAGCTTGAAATAACCTTCGTGCTGGCAAGCGTGTAAAGCGGTTTTTCGTAGCGCACCCAGAAGCCCAACAGAATGTATTTGCCTTTTAATTTCTCCGAATCATATTCCTTTCCATCGAGCCCGCGCATAATGAACGGAGCGATGGGCTCCCCTACTTCCGGCATCAGGTCAGGATTATTCATGATCGAGCCATCCTGCTGCACGTATAACTGGCTTTTTTTAATGATCTCAAAAGAAGAAGCCTTACCGTATTTGTCGAATATCGGCTGGGTTTTGTATTGACCAGGGCTCCGTTTCAGCATATTGTCGTAAGCTTCATAGCTGATCCGCTTGCCGGTGGCGTGATCAATGATCGGAGAGTCGCGGGTCATGACGATCTGCTGGCTCACTTTTCCATCGTAGCGGACAACTTTCGGCTCCTCGGATTGGCAAAATGCTGAAAATCTGGCAGATCCGACGGCCACCAGGAAACAAATATAAAATTTATGCAAAGGACTCACAAACATTCTCCCACGAAAGATTGTAATAGTATCAGATATTTGATATTTTCATGCACAAATAATCATTCGGTGCAACCTCCTAATAACTGGTTAATACCGTTCGATATTTTAGGCAACTTTAACTAATTGCAAATTTAGGTATGTACGAGCGGATCCGAGAGAAGTTGGGGATTCTGGCTGAT
>CBIHPQ010000655.1:0-2670 GCA_966211825.1 uncultured Dyadobacter sp.
TTTTCTGGCACTCGCTTCCTGTACCATTTCCAGAATACGCGAAAGCTTTGAGTCCTTAAATAGCGCGTTAACCTCTATTTCGACAGATTTTTCAATGGCAATCATCCCGGCCAACACTTTCTCATTTTGCCCGACCACCTGTGGTTTCGGCTCTCCGGTTAGCGCGGCGGTATTGAATATGCCCGACGGTGACAGCATGATACCGTCCAATGCCACTTTTTCACCTGCTTTCACCAGTATTTTCTCACCAATTTGAACCTGCTCGGGCTTTATTTGCTGAGGCTTATCATCGCGCAGTACGGTTACGGCGTCCGGGCGGATGTCCAGCAATGCTTTGATCGATCGTTTGGACCGGCTTACGGCAATATCCTGAAACAGCTCCCCGATTTCATAAAATATCATCACCGCAACGCCCTCGCTGAATTCGCCGATATAGAATGCGCCGAACGTCGCAATGGTCATGAGCGTAAATTCATTGAAAAAATCACCCCGGCTGGCTTTCCGGAACGCAAGGGCCACAGTTTTATTTCCTGCCAGGATGTACGCGACAAGCATCATCCCGATCTCCACCGGACGTGGTACCCCGATTTTTAAGATGTAGATTAAAATCAGGAACACAGCCAGAATAGTCAGGCTCAGCCACAACATCCATCGGCTTCTTAAAATGCCGGCATCGTCGTCAGAACCGTGGCTGTGATCGCCGTGGTCGTGGTCGTGATCATGGTCGTGACTATGGCCATTGTGTTTGCCGGGTGTTTCTGCTCCGCAGCAATCGTCGGCATGTTGATGTATGGTTACTTTTTCGTCGGGCTTCATTTTGCAATCGATCAAATCGTAAAAAGCTGCGCAACTCATGCGCCGCAGGATTATTACAAAGGTAGGTTACAAACCTATGCAACAGGGTTACAGGTGCTGAAAATCAGGTAATTGCAATAATGTTGCGCTTCTTTCCGGACTATCGTTCAGCCAGTTGCACATTGAGGCGAGCCAAAATTTTGATTTGTTATAACAAATTATAACTTTGTAGTATGCTCACTAAAATTCGCCGGATCGGAAATTCCCAGGGAATTTTGCTTTCCAAAACCATGCTCGACCAGGTTGAAATCGATGAGTACGTTGATGTGGAAGTTAAAGGTAATGCGATCGTGATCATTCCCGCCGTTACCATTCCGCGGGAGAAAACTCTTCGCTTAGGCAGCATCACGACCCCAGTACCCTAATCAAATCTCCCAACTTCCGTAACCCGGCGTCGATCACGGCATTGTAAGGCGCGCCGAAGCTGATGCGGATGTAGTTGCTGAAACGGGCGTCGGTGCTGAAAATTTGGCCGGGCGCTATGCTGATACTCTCCTGAATGGCGCTTTCAAAGAGCTCGAATGCATTGATATTTTTGTTTAATTCTATCCATAATACATAACCTCCCTGTGGGCGTACGAGCCGGGTGTCGGACGGGAAATATTCGCTGATCGCCTGCACGTACCGCAGGCATTGCGTATGTAAGGCTTTGCGTAAATGCCTCATATGCAGGTCGTAGCGACCGGTTTCGAAGAAGTTGGCTACCGCTGCCTGAGTAGGCGTGGCCGACGAAACGGTGTGCATTAGTTTGTTACTCAGTACCTTGTCCTTAAATTTTCCGGGAAAGCACCAGCCCACGCGGTAACCCGGCGCCAGCGTCTTCGAAACCGAGCCGCAGAGCATTACCAGGCCGTTTTTATCATAACTCTTGCAAGTACCCGGCCTGGTTTTTCCAAAATACATTTCTCCGTAAATATCATCCTCAATGAGCGGGATCTGCCGCGCAGCAAGCATTTCGACCAATCTTTTCTTCCGGTAGTCGGGCATTAGGGCGCCTGTCGGATTGGAAAAATTAGGGACAAAGAGCACCGCTTTGACGGGTATGGTTTCCAGGGCGTTTTCCAGATATTCCAGATCGGCCCCTTCATCCGGATGGCAAGGGATTTCGAGGATTTTCAGGCCCAGGCTTTTCATAATGTTGAATATTCCAAAGTAGATCGGGTTCTCGATCGCCACAGTATCGCCGGGTTCCGTCACTGCTTTCAGACAAAAAATCAGCGCTTCCATGCAGCCTTGAGTGGTTATGACGTCGTCCTCGCTGACATTCCCTTTCCAGTTGAATGCATATTTGGCGATCTGCTTCCGCAATGCCGGATTTCCCTGCACCTCTTCATATTGTGTACAGCTGTGCGGACTTTTCCTGAGTGCCTCCATCATCGCCTTGTTCAGTTTCGCTTCCGGGATCAGTTCAGCGGAGGGAGCGGCCACCGACAGCCGGATGATCCGCTCGTGGGTCATCGTTTTGTAAACCGTCCGGATCATTTCATCGACATTTGCCTTCTCGATCAGCGGGCTTGGTGGCGTGGTTGGGAACCTTTCCGGCGCATTGAGCGGCGAAAAACGCACAAAATAGCCGGATTTAGGCCGCGCTTCAATTACACCCTTGTTTTCCAGCTCCACGTACGCCTTGAATGCCGTACTAAGGCTGATGCCCTGTTCCTTACTCAGCGCCCGAAGCGAAATTAGCCTGTCACCGGCTTTCAGGATACCTTTTTCAATCTGCGCCGCAAGTCGGTCGGCTATTTGTGAGTAGAGAAAGTCTTCGCGGACGTGTTCTTCGACCATTTTATTCTATATTTAATCTGTTATGCTTCA
>CBIHPQ010000656.1:0-2661 GCA_966211825.1 uncultured Dyadobacter sp.
AGCGATAATGACATCGATACCCGCATTGTCCAGTGCAATCGCCTCGTCGAGCGTGGTTGCATTGCCTATGAGTTTAATGCCCTGTTTTCTAAAATCTTCCAGGATAGTTTGGGAAGGTACACCAAAAATGAAGCTAAAAACAGGCGGTTTGGTCGTCAGCAATGCTTCTACCTGGTTTTCAAAACGTGAGGGATACGCTTTCGGCCTGGTCGGCAGCGGAGCGTCCAGTTCGTCGAAAAACGGTTTGACCAGCGCGGCTGCTTTTTCAAATGCTTCGTCGGAAATTTCTCCGGAAGTGAAATCGCTGTCAGCGATCCAGAGGTTAATATTGTAGGGTTTGTCGGTTGCCTGTTTCAGCTCCTGGTCCAGTTTGATGATTTCTTCGGGCGTGAGCATATAGGCGCCGTAGCCGCCCATTCCGCCGAGATTGGAAACGGTTGAGACGAGCCGCACAGACGATAAGTTTCCCCCAAAAGGGCCTTGTAATATCGGATATTCGATTCCCAGCGTGCGGGAAACATTGGTTTGGTTCCACATAATCCAGGTTGCGGGCAGTAAGTGAAACCCGCTGCGCAAATTAAGCAGAGAAAATGCTCGATACCGCGTGACTTAGATCACATTTTGCGTCAGCCCGGTGCACCATAGAACCTGAATCAAGCATAAAGACCGCCGAACTGCGCATCGGCCAGTTCGACGGTCTTTGAAATTTACCTGAAATGATGGGCCTATTGATAGTCCAACAAGGTCGTTGCCTTACATGCTTTGTCTGTTTTGAACCTTACCCAACGTGCCGAAAAATTTTGCGGGAATGTAAATGAGACGGTCTGCCCGGGCTTCACGGTGAAGGTCTTGTACTTCATCCACGGCCCATTGCCGACGGGATCTGCTTCGAGTGTAAAAGTCACTGCCTCTTTGGCGTCGTGCGAAAGTTTGAGGGTCTTTTTATCATAAAAACCAATCAAATACGGGTCGGAGCTTTCGCCTGCATTCACCTGGGCACCTTTCCACGGGCCGCCGTGGCCGGTGGGTTTGCCGAGTTTCCAGAGGTCGTCGATCGCCCCGGCCCACACGGCCGCCTTTTTATCATCCGAAACAATAATGTGCTCGCTGTTCTGCATGGATTTGGCGTCGATGCCGGTCATGACCAGCAAGCCGCGGTAGGAGGCGTAGTCGTGAATGCGCAGGTTATGGGACGATACGGGGCGGATTTTGGCATAACCGTCTGCATTCTCGGCCGGGAGCTCGTAAAATGTGCCATGGCAGTTGAAAAGATCGCGCTCCGTGGCCACCTCGCGGCATATGCGCAGCGCTGCCTGGTTGGTAAGGCCGGTAAATGCCTCATTACCCAGCGGCAACCGCCAGCGGCGGCCTTTGTCGTCGACCACAAGCACCGACGATGTTTCGACCGTCACAACCTGTTTTGGAATAGCAAATTTCGTTTTAATAAGTCCATGCATTTTAGCGTCGTCGCGGCGACTGAGCTTCATATTACCATCCAGTTCGTAGTAGCCCAGGTCGGCAGGTTTTGCCCCGCTGAAATCGGTGGCGGCCATGCCCAATACCCGCCGGTTTTCGCCGAGGCCGTACAGCAACCCGCCGTGGATCGCAGCTGCATTGGTATTGCTAAGCCCTTTAAAAATCGCATTCGTTGTATTCGCCCGTTTTTCATCCGAAGTATAGGAGAAATGAACGGTAGCCCTCGTAGCCTTTTCGGGGTGGACGCGCACCCATTCGCCCGACTCGGCGGCAGCAAATTCAATGTTCGCAGCGGAATTCGCACCGACCTTCAACGTTTTCAGCGCCGACCATTTGCCGTCTCCCTTTTTATCCACTTCAAATACAAAACTGGTTTCACTATCTCCCTCATTGCGTACCCACGCAGCGCGATGCGCCCATCCTGCGAACAGGAACGGTTCAGAATTCTCACCGGCTTTCAAGGCCTCATTGAGCCAGATCGAGCCTTCTGCCGAGTTCGGGCCGAGCTGGTCGGGCAGGTTAAGAGGTGTAAACCAAAGGTTGGAGTTGGATTGCCCGGGGCCTTCTATCCCGCCCTTCGCCTTGCGTTTGTTCAAAAACTCGCGCTGGGCCGAATCGTCGCAGCCAAAAACGAGCTGCTCGTTCCACCGGGTAAAATCGCCGATCACTTTCAGGTAAGCCGAGCGCGGGCGAAGTCCGGCGCTGTTTTGTGAATTGAATTGCCCCGGAAATTTCCAGAACATGCCGTGCATTGTCATGAGGTAATCGGCCTGTTGCGGCGTACCAACGTCACGTATGCGGGGCCATTCGGTATTCCACCCGTGGGCGCCGTCGTAGGCGTGGCTGGCTTTTGGTAGCCGGTAAAAAGTCCATTTCCCATGGTCGCGCACGCCAAGCAGTACCGATTTATGGTCCCAGCCGGTAGCCCAGATCGGGTCGGTCGCGGGATTGGGGTTACTATAAATCCCGCCCGGCCCGGTCACTTCCACAAACTGGTTGCGGCGGATTACCTTCCAATTCTTGCCATCCCATTCCGACAGCGAACCCGATTCGATATCGAACTGTTTTTCGGCCTTCTGTCCCGGTTCGCCATTGTTGGAATACACCGCCACGCCCTGTCCGGAGTAAAAACCTTTTCCGTGCGTGCCCGGCAATAGCCCTGTCGTCTGATAGGTAGCTTTGTTG
>CBIHPQ010000657.1:0-2655 GCA_966211825.1 uncultured Dyadobacter sp.
GACATGATGATCAGCGAATTGATGCCGTAGACCTCGGGCATTGTGAACGATGTTACGTTTATTCGCTCCATGTTTACGGAAGCCATTAACCACGATCCGGCCGTTACGTTTTTCCAAACGGGTAGCCAGCAGGGCGGTCGTCCGTCGTGGGGCTCCTGGGTGAGCTATGGGCTCGGTTCCGACAACCAGAATATGCCTTCATTCGTGGTACTGCTTTCTAAAGGCCGCGGCGGGGACCAGCCATTGTATGCCAAATTGTGGAGCAACGGATTTTTACCGTCCATTCACCAGGGCGTTGTGTTCCGCTCGGGGCCGGACCCTGTTTTCTACCTTAATAACCCCGAAGGAATTGACCGTACCAGCCGCAGGCGCATGCTGAACTCGCTTGCCAAATTGCAGCAAGGCCAGTTCGAGAAGTTGCTCGACCCGGAGATCAACTACCGGATGGCGCAATATGAAATGGCTTACCGGATGCAGACGGCCGTGCCAGAGACCATGGACATTTCCAAAGAGCCCGATTACATTTTCGATATGTACGGCGAAGATTCGCGCAAGCCCGGCACATTCGCGGCGAACTGTGTGCTGGCGAGGAAGCTGATTGAAAAAGATGTGAAATTTGTGCAACTGTACCACCAGGGTTGGGACCAGCATGGTAATTTGCCTAATGATATTAAAACAATGGCAAAAAGTGTCGACCAGGCGTCGGCGGCATTGATCAACGACTTGAAACAACGCGGGTTACTGGACGAAACACTGGTAGTTTGGGGCGGCGAATTTGGCCGGGGCGCGTACTCGCAAGGCAAGCTAACCCGCGATAATTACGGCCGCGACCATCATCCGCGCAGCTTTACGATCTGGATGGCCGGGGCGGGTGTGAAGCAGGGATTTGTTTACGGACAGACGGACGATTTTGGCTACAATATCGTCAAAGATCCCGTGCATGTGCATGATTTTCAGGCTACCGTCATGCATTTAATGGGTATCGACCATGAGCAGCTCGTATTCAAGCATCAGGGCCGTCGCTACCGCCTTACCGACGTGCATGGGAAAGTGGTGAAACCGCTTTTGGCCTGATTAACCGACGCGCCACTGAAATTCCGCTTTCACGGCGGAGCCGACGCTCCAAATTGGCATCAGGACCTGAATTTCACGTAAAGACTCACAACGATCATAGCCAGGAAAAGAAACAATACGCCGAAGATCACGAGCATCATCCACAGCGTGCCCACGCCCGAATTGCGCGAGTCATTATAGTCGATCGCGGCGCAAAATGCCGTAGCTACCGAGGTGACACCCACCAAACCGGCAATGCCTATACGCAGCATTGACCAACCGAGCCCGGTTTGCGACCAGTATAAAGGTGCAAACGAAAGAATGATCGCCGAGAAGAGCAAGTACCAGGCCAGGCTTTCGAGCCGGACGTTGCCCGCCTCGGTGGGTGGGTGGTTTGGCGCTACCAGGAGCAATGCAACTCCGTACGCCAACACCCAGGAAAGTTCAGGACCGAGGAGAAACGTCGTAATGCGGTTGGTGTTCATTTCAGAACGGCTTGTAATCTTTCACATTAGCCTGCAAATCGGCCAGCATTTCTTTCAGTTTATTGTCCAGCTCAGCGGCAGCCGCTTTATTCTCTCCTTTTTGACTGAAAACATCCAGCGCTACGGTGCGGCCGCCGTTGCCTTCCTGATATTCCACATTGGCCAGCGATGCGCGGTATTTGCGGTTGGCGCATTCAATGGAAAGGACGTAGCCGAATTTGTAAACACCTCCGGCGTTGTTTTCGGACCTTGGAAGGGTGACGATGATCTGGCCTTGCGTTACGAGATCACCGGTTTCCTTGTCGTCAACGAGCGTCTTATTCTCCGGTGCCGACTGGCTTACCCACAGGCGGGCGCGTCTGAAAATGTCGATAAGGGAAACACTGCCGCAATCGACAGTCTCGGTGTGCGTGATTTTAGTTTTCATGGCAGGATGGACGATATGCGCGTGCGCGGAACCTATCATGCATGCGAGCACGACGATCAAAATGGATTTTGACATGACTATAAATTGGTTCGATTTGAAAAATGTGGTGCAAAATTGCGCATTTACGAATGGCGACGCAAATAAAATGAGCTACCGGTAAATCATTGCTTTCCATTGAACAGCAATTGATTAGCACAATGCCACTCCATAAAAAAAGCGACCCGGGAGCCGCTTCTAGTTGTCTTTGGTGTATTTGTTCCGGTACTCGATCGGTGTGAGGCCGGTGACTTTTTTAAAAACGTACCTGAATGCCTTCGTATCGGTATAACCCACATCAAACATCACCTCGGTGACGTTTTTGCGCGATACTTCGAAGCTTCTTTTGGCTGCCTCCACGCGCACACGGCGCACGTACTCGTTGATCGTGTTGTTGGTCGCATTCTTGAAGCGTCGCTCGAAGCTTCGGCGGCTTACGCTGGCGATGTCTGCCAGCTCGATGATCGTCAGCTTTTCGGTGTAATTCTTTTCGATATAGTCCTGCGCGGCGAGGATACCATCGTCGTTGTGGTTCTTTTGCCCTTTAAAAATCGTGAACGCACGCTGGTTATCACGGTCAATGTCGATCGCGAAGTATTTGGCGGCGAGGATCGCAATGTCACGGCTCGTGTATTTTTCCAGAATGTATATTAA
>CBIHPQ010000658.1:0-2553 GCA_966211825.1 uncultured Dyadobacter sp.
TTTGCTCTCATGCGTACAACGACTTATTTTTCAACCTCGTCGTCATTTAATTTCCTATTCTGCTATTATTTCTTCTTCTTTTTAATTGTCGAAACGGCTTCTTTCACGGGTGCGGCTTTGGCCTGCATGTCGGCAATGGCTTTTTCAACCTGTGGCTTATAGAAGTTGTAAGCGCCGTCGGGAGCAGCTGCGCCTACTGTCAATGCTTTTTGGGCTACCGGGATCGCTTCGGCAGTTTTGCCCAGTTTGTTCAAAATCTGTGCTTTGGTCCACAATGCACCGAATGACTCTTTCAAACCAATGGCTTTATCAGCCAGTGAGAGTGCTACCTGCAAATCTTTGCCTTTGGATAACAAATAACCCGCTGTGCTCTGCAATGTGGCGACGTCCTCAGGCTTTTCAGCAACGGCTTTGTTCAACGCGGTCAATGTCAGTGACTCGGTGCTGACGGAAATAGGCACAGGTACGTTCACCGACGACCAAGAAAGGTTTAAAAGCGCCGTGCTGTCCGTTACCGGCTCGATTTCGATCCTGAATGCCTCAACGAATTCACTGGAAGTGGGCACCACCATTGCGCGGGCAACGTCTTCGGATTCTTTGTAATTGTCGCTTCCGCCCTGGTTATAGTTTTTGTTCAAAATCACCGTCCACGCAGCGCCGTTCGGGATCGAGAACAATGCATACTTGCCGGCAGGTACTTTCTTGCCGCCAAATGTAAATTCGGTGCTGGCTTCAAAAATAGTCGCCATGTTGGCACCGGTCCGCCATATCTGATCGTATGGGGCCAATGCAGAGCCGTCGGCGAATACTTTGCGGCCTTTGAGGAATGGGCGGGAATATTTAATAGTGAAATCGGTTACACCAATGGTTTGCATTACACTGGCTGCCGGGCTTGGCTGTGGCACACGTTGGGCCATGGAGCTTGTCGCCATCAGGGCAGCGAGGGACATGGAAAATAGATACTTTTTCATTGTTTGAATAAGGTGGTTTATTGCTTTCAGTTGTTAAACTTGTGGTGAAATTAGAACGAAAAAACCAGATAGTCTAAATGAAAAGGGACAGTTTGCTGGCATTGCTGGCATCGTACGAACCGGAGCCGGGTTTAGAGGCTGAAATGCACGGCGATACGGTCGATTTTGTAACGCAGTATTCCGATTGTTTCGAGCGCAGCCTGCTCAAAGGCCACATTACGGCATCGGGCTGGGTGCTGTCGCCCGGCAAAGATTCGGTACTGCTGATGCATCACCGCAAGCTCGACCGCTGGTTCCAGCCGGGAGGCCATTGCGACGGCGATCCGGACGTGAAGGAAGTTGCGATGAAGGAAGTGGCCGAGGAGACCGGTATCGACAGCCTGCAAGCATTGAGGGACGGTATTTTCGATGTGGACGTACACCTCATTCCAGCCAATAAAGAAGTGCCGGAGCATTATCATTACGATATCCGTTTCGCATTCAAAGCGGCTGAAGGGCAGGAAATCATGCTCAACAGCGAATCCAAAGACGTGCAATGGGTGCCTGTCTCAAAAGTACAGGATTACCACGATTCGGAATCCATTATGCGGATGGTACGGAAAACTAGCGCTTTATAAATTTCAACGTCCGTTCCTGCTGGTCGACTTTGAGGCGGACCAAATAGAGCCCGGAGGCAAGTTGGCCGGTAGCAATGGTGTGCCTGGCATTGAGGCGTGCGGCAGCTGAATGCATGGTTGCCCCGCTTGCAGCGTACAAGCTTACGGTGGCCATCTTGCCAACCAGCGTCTGCGGTATGGAAAGGGTAACCTGGTCCTGCGCCGGGTTAGGAGCAAGAATGACAGAACTCAGCAACTCACCTTCGGTACCGAGCGGGGCAAATTCGTTTTGCACGATTTCCTGCGCCTTAACCATATTTGGAACACCATAACCCAGAAAATTATCCGGCGCCGAAGCCTGGTGAGCTGATTTTTTCAATACATAAATAACCTGCTGTGCCGTCAGATTGGGGAATGCCTGCCAGAGAATAGCGGCAACGCCGGCGATCTGCGGGGAAGAAAACGAAGTGCCATACCCGCTGGACGCACCTCCCGCCAGGTCGCCGATGATCGTCCCCGCGCCCACAGCCGCGACGTCCGGTTTCTGCACACCAGACGAGTTAGGCCCGATGGAGCTCAGCGACGAATAGCTGCGGTCGTAGTTGGAAGCGCCTACCGTCAACACAGAATCCACATCTGCCGGTGCCCCGATGTATTTCCAGCTGTCGTTCCCGTCGTTACCCGCTGAATTCACGACCAATATCCCTTTTCGGGTCGCAAAGCGCGCAGCGCGGCTTACGATGGTCGTTTTACCGTCCATATCCTTGTATGTATGATTGTAGGCGGGGGAGTCAAATTCATCGTCGAAAGTCGTGTAGCCGAGCGACGAGTTGATCACATCCGCGCCGAGGCTGTCAGCGCGTTCGGCGGCCATGAGCCACGTAATTTCTTCGTAAGGGGATTCTCCCGAATTATTTTCAGTAATGTACAATGCAAATGAGGCTTTGAATGCGGTACCCACCAATGTGCCGGGCAGGTAGGCAGCG
>CBIHPQ010000659.1:0-2536 GCA_966211825.1 uncultured Dyadobacter sp.
TGTGGTAGCGGTGTACCTTGTTTTTGTAGGTCAAATGCCCGTAGCCGCCGAATATGTAGAGTGAAGAGTCGCCGGCGGAATAATATTTATTGGAATGCCAGTATTCGGTGGAGCTTTCCGGGATCGGGAAAATGAAGTTGCTGTCCCATTTGCGGATCGCAAAATCGAAGCGTGCAATGCGTTGCTGGTCGGCATTGTAAGTGTAGAGGTTTCCTGAAACCGTATCCACAAATGCCTGATTGCCCTTGGCCAAATGCAGCCTGCCCGACTGATAAGGATAGGAGACCATAACCTGGCTCGCCACCGAGTAGGTATGCAGGCTGTCCTCGCCGATCAGGTAAAGGATTTCGCGCTTCGGATCAAGCGCCGAGCAGGCAAACCCGCTGGTAACCATTCGTTTGCGTGGTTGCCAGGCTTCGTGCAGCCTTTCGATCCAAACCGGGTTTTTGGTAATAGCCGCTGTTTTGCCTTGATCGTTGTGTGCTGTTTCACCGGCATGCTCATCCAGAGGCCAGAAACCAGCTGTTTTGCCATCCAGCACGAGGCCGATATTGGCGAGGTTCATCGGCGGCACGTCGGTCGTCTGGAACGACTTGTGCTGGTTGGCCCCGAAAAGGACCTGATAGCAGTCACCGGAAGTAATGTCCAGGGCGTGCGTAAACGTTTTCCCGCCCGCTGTAATGCTCAGTTTCCGCGTTTTTGCGTCGAGTTTTACAACAAAATTATTTGTACCGCCAAACAACGCCCGGTCGTCGATGTTGAATGCTATCCCGGATAGTTTATCGCCGGTAATGACGCGGAAACGGCCATTGGCAGCGGCAACCCCGTTGTCGTAAATGAGGTCGATATTGCGTTTGTCGTCGCCGATAAGCCTGAAAATGTAGCCGAAATAGGTTTTTTGCCTGGGAACAAACGAAAGATCAAAGGCCAGTTCAAGGTGTTCGGAAAAGCAGACCGGCTTCGAGGGCGTCAGGTCCAGCATCGTCCGGTGGTCCTGCAAAACTTCATAGCTCGCGAAACGTAGGCCATGCGATTGGGCGGCTACCGGGTTTCCGGCAGCGATGGAGCTAACAATAAGGAATGCGAGGAGGGAAGCGGGCAATTTCATCAGGTGGTTCAGGTAATACGCAGTAGCTTGTAATAATTTACAAAAGTTAAAAAAACTTGAAATAATATCAGGCTGGAAATGAACTGTACCTAAAAATATGCGCCCCGGTCGTTTCCGAACCGGGGCGCCGTTACGCTGTCCGCTATGGACCCAATACCTACGGTTTCACGATCTTCCGCTCTATGCCATCGATCTTGAGAATGTAAGTCCCGGAAGGCCAGTGGGAAATATTCAGTTCAAAATAAGACTTGCCAGGCGACGACGAATGCATTTTCCTTCCGGCCGAATTCACAATATCCACCCGCAAGATCCGCGCATCGGATTTTAATGAGAGCACATTGGCAGCGGGGTTGGGGTACACATTCACCACGGTCGGCGTCTCGATCTGCGTCGTAACAATGCTGCTGTAAGCGAAGGTATTGTCAAGGTCCACCATTTTCAGTCGGTAGTAGAAGCGACCTGCGGGCAGGTTGGCGTCCGCATACCGGTACGCATTGTCCGCATTGGAATTTTGGTGTGAATTGACTTTCCCAATCGCCTTGAATGTCCGGGCGTCGGTGCTCCGCTGTATTTCAAAATGCGAACTGTTGGTTTCCTGAGAGGTACGCCAGGTCAGCAGCGCATTGTTTTGTTCGGCCTGCACGTCAATGCTCACCAGCGTAACAGGCAACGGCTGCCCGGCGGTGGTACTGAGTGCATTCGGATATAGCGGTACCGAAAGGCTGTTCGTGGCCTTACCTGCCAACACTTTTTTGGTATAACCTGCAATACCCATATACCAGTCGGGTGTGAGGTCGTAGCCATCCGCATCGAGGGAAAGGAACCAGGTATCACCTCCTTTCGGGGTATGGTCGGAGAATTTTTCCATTTTGAAAAAAGACGTCGATTCGTCCACTTCGTCGAACATCGCCAGGTAAACCATATTCGCGCCTTCATTGATCACATTCTGCGATTGCTGCCACAAAAAGCTGCCGCCGTTGCGCGGAATGGAGTTTTTAATGGCCGCCGACGGATTGTTACGCACCGTTTGCAGGTTGAACCACGAGAAGCCCGGGAAGATAACCGGCATATAGTCGATGTTTTTGGGCTGTAAATAGGCCATATCGGGCCGCACTGAGCTGATTGCGAATGCATTGGCGCCACTCTCATTGCTGTAACGCCCTACCGACCACGGGCTGATCACGTCGAGCTGGTCGTACACGGCCAGCCACTCGGCGGTATGCGTGCGCCAGTTGTTATTGAGGCCGCCCATAATTGTCGCGCGGTATTTGGGATCGTCGGTCGGGTCGGTGGGGTCGCCGTCGCGGAACCATTTCACGAGCTTGTCGGAGCGGGCTGCCGTCGCATCGGGGCTGGAAGCGAGGCCTAGGCCCCACAATGCCACCAGCGGGCGGCCCTTGTGCCACAGGTAGTTACTTTCGGAAGTGA
>CBIHPQ010000660.1:0-2466 GCA_966211825.1 uncultured Dyadobacter sp.
GGCCGACTTGTTCCGTATCGCAACGGGTGGCTCGGGCACATTGCCGGCGGGCGAAATTCATCCCGACCTCACGAGAAGGCTCGCCAGGGAGGCGGCTACCTGCGCGGACCGGGTGTTGCAAATGTGCATCCGGGCGATCGACTACTGCCCGCCCGTGGACATTACTTTCGGCGATTTCCTCCGTGCGATCATCACCGCTGATCTGGACTATATGCCGGAAGAGGAGGGTAGTTTCAGGATCGTGTTTATTGAAAGTTTTCGTGAATGGGGTATCTATCCGCGCAGCGTCACCAACCTCGGCATTGAAACGCTGGCCTGGCCAAGCGGAGACGCACTGATGGAGGATTTGCTGGCCACCGAGCAGGGGGTCGCTCCCGGAAGTGATGTGGCAAAAGGTGAAATGGAGGGCCAGAAGCATTATCTGAAAGGATTTTTTGGGGAAGAAGCGATTAGATGGAACCTGGAAAGCGACCGGTTTGAAGTGTGGAAGCGGCTGGAACCGTTAAGGGCGAAGTGGTGGAAGTGGTTGGAGCAAGGGGATCATTATAAAAAGCATTACAGCACGCTTTTCGGGCTCGTGCTGGATTTCGGGGCTGCGCCCACGATCTATCGCGATAGTACCGGTAACCCAAGCGTAGAAGTGCATGCGATCCGGCCGACGCTCCGCCGAACCTACCGGGGCAGCATGTTTACGGCCTATATTATCGAGATCACGCAGCGGCGCCGCGGCTATTTTGATAAAGAAGAACAGATCAGGAAAGACAAGTTGCCATGGAACAAGCTTTCCGGCGAAAGGGGGGATTTCACTTTCCGCTCCGGCTGCACGATACTGATAGACCCCACGACCCAGGAAGTGCTGCGGGTGATACGTACTGCCGGAGACATCGCGAATGATACCGAGCTCGACCGCGTGCGCAGGTTCAAGACCGGCGAAACGGCCGTGAACGGCAATGCATTCGACAGCGGGCTGCCGCTGAGCCTGAGCATTACCAGCGATCTATTGCAAAACGAACCATTCGCATTACTCCATTCCGACCCATCATGAGCGACTTGCTAATACCACCGACCGACGGCGTCACCGTTCGGATGTACCGCCAGGGCCATGGCGACTGTTTCCTCCTAGCATTTGCCACCGAAGCGCCCGACAAGCCGTTTTATGTCCTGATCGACTGCGGGCTGAAACCAGGTTCCCAGGACTTTATTCATCCGGCGGCGAGCGGGACCGGCTTCAAAAAAGGGCCGAGAATCGATGAGATCGTGAAGCACATCGGCAAATCGACGGGTAACCACCTCGACCTGATGGTGGTCACGCACGAACACCAGGATCATGTGAACGGGATCTGGAAAAAGACCAACCCCTATTTCAAGGATATTGAGATTGACAAGGCGTGGTTTGCTTGGACGGAAGATCCGGACGACGAACTGGCGAATACCCTTCGCGAGCGCCATAAGGACCAGTTACTTGGTCTTGTGAATGCCCGCAATCAGCTTGTGGGCCTTGCGATGGACGATCAGTCGCGGCGGAAGCTCGGCAGGCTCGACACGCTGCTCGAACTGGAAACGGGAAGTGACAATGTAGCCAATGCGCCTATTGCATTTGCAGTAGCAGACATTAACCGGTCGATCAACAAACAAGGTCTCCGGCTGATCAAGCAAAAGGCGGCCGCGAATGGAGGGATCGAATACCTGCGCCCGGGCGACGAACGGAAAATTTCGCCGAAAGGCGCGAAAGTATTCGTTTTGGGGCCGCCACGGGACGAGGACCTGTTGACGGACGAAAACCCGAAAGGCAATGAGGCATTTCCCGACGACCAGTCGCCTGCCCACGGCTTTTCCATGCTGGCAGCCGCGGGTGTCGATCCGGGGGAACGAAAATCTCCGTTCGAGGCGCGTTTCCACCTGTCATTCTCGGATATCACACCCGACGCATTTGTGACGAACTACTATGGTCACGATCAGATCGACGAGCAGGCGGACAAAACAGAGGTTTCCCCCCACGCACCATGGCGGCGGATCGATAATGAATGGCTCTATTCGGCGGAAAGCCTTGCATTGCAGCTTAATACCGGTATCAACAACACGAGCCTGGTACTGGCGTTCGAGTTGCCTGCTTCCAGGAAAACCCTGCTTTTTGCAGGCGACGCCCAGCGCGGTAACTGGGTTTCCTGGCCCGGAAACGCATGGGGCTCGGGCGACGAAAAAGTTACCGTCCGGGACCTCCTGGGCAGGACGGTTCTCTATAAGGTTGCGCACCATTGCAGCCATAATGCAACCCTGGCAGGACTGCCGGGCGACGTGCATCCGAACCTTTCCTGGATGGGTACAGGCAAATATGCGCCCGAGTTCACGGCCATGATCACGGCTGTCAACCAATGGGCGCTTACCAAAAACAACCCGCCGTGGCGGCACCCGTTGCCGTCGATCCGGAAGGCACTGGAAGAGAAAACCAGCGGCCGGATTTTCCAG
>CBIHPQ010000661.1:0-2432 GCA_966211825.1 uncultured Dyadobacter sp.
AGAATGCGATCTATGCCCTGTCGGCCTAACGCAAACCAAAACCATTCCTATCCGCTACCTGGGCACGCCCGGCAATATCAAAATCAACGGCGTTGCGCTAAGCGGCAGCTACCAAATCAATTGCGGCACGGCACCGATCAGCGTCTCGGTAGATCCGGTGACGAATGCAACCAACTACGTTTGGACCTATCCGGCTGGATGGACGCTATCTGGCGGTGGGAACATTGTTACACTTACGCCTAATGCAGGTTCGGGCGGCGTTATCAAGGTGACGACTTCAAGGAATGATGTGCCAGGTCTGACAACATCTTCACAGTTGGCTATCACAAGACCGGTTCCGACCAAACCTGTCATCAATTCACCGGATATTCTACTTTGCAATCCCAAAACAATTACTGCCAGTGCCAGCAATGTTACAAGCTATAACTGGGTAGCCACTGGCGGCATAACTGCGAATTCACCCGGAAACACCAATTCCGCGCAGATAACCGGCGTTTCCGATGGCACCGTGAAAGTTTCGGCCACCTCATCGGTCTGCGGTGTGACCTCGGCATTCAGCAACCCTGTTAATGTAAAAAGAAGCGCCCCATTACCTGCTTCACTCATCGTCACCGCCAACGGCGGTGGCTCGCCCGATTTCATGTGCAACGGCGCTGGCGTAATGCTGAATGCTTACACGGCTGAGCCTGGAACGCAATTTGGGATATGGACGTCCAGCGATCCGGGTAATACGATTCTTAACTCAAATGGCGGAACCGCCTATTTTAATTCCTATGTAAACAACTGCTATGGCATTGACATTACCGTCAGCAACTGCTTCGGTTCGGTGCAGAAAGGGATAACTATTTGTGTAGACAATTGTGCGAAGGGAACACCGATATATAAGGTATTTCCAAACCCGGCAAAAGATCAGGTGAAAATTCAATTTGATGACGTTGTAAAAGAGCTACTCCCACAGGTGATCAAATTATTCAGCGAAGTTGGTGGGACCGAAGTGAGATCAATTCAGGCGGCAGAACAATATGAAAGTGAGTCGTTTAATAGGGATAGGGCCATCGCCCTGTCTGTGAGCGATTTATCCAGAGGTACCTATTATTTACGACTTATTAATCGTGATGGCTCCACTGAGAATGTGCGGTTAATCCTGGAATAAACCGCTGCTTATTAATCCCTCTTCGCCAGCGTTCCTCACTTACTCACCTTATACCGCGCCCTTCCATAATACTTCAAAGTCGAAATCTTCAACTGCTTTTCCTTCAAAGCTATCAGTTTGTAATCCTTGAATTCTCCCTGCTTGTCCAGGAACCCGACAATGCATGAATTTTCGTCAGGGCCTTTCCGGACTTCCACTTTGGGCATAATACCGAAGTTGGGAATCGTGAGTGTGTCTTCCGCTTCCTGCACCATGTACTCGATCTTCATCAGGAATTTGAACGTTTGCGGGGTCTCGTAAATGTCTACGGCGAAGCGCCAGTCGTTCAGCGGATCTTTCACCTTTTCACTGTAACTCGCCACAGGACTGTTTTCAACCTTTTCGCGGGTAAGCGGGATGGTGTCGTTGATGGCTTTGGAAGGCTCATCGCTGTCGGATGCGCTGTTTCCGGAATTGTTTTCCGGCTTGTTGCAGCACAATAGCGCCAAAAGAAGTAAAAAGCTGTAATGCTTCATGGAAAATCGTTGAGGTTTGTTGATAGGGCTACCTGTTTGCAATATACTTTTGTTATTTGCATTAAAAGAAATATTTTACTCAATGCATTATAAACAAATCATTACCAATCCCGCCCTTTTGCACCCCGTAACCTGATATGGCTTTAAATTATATTTTCGTTTCCTTTTTCGTCATTGCCTTCCTGATCGCGCTCCTGCAATTCATTTTCACAGGCGATGTGCAGACTTTTAAAGCCATTACCGAAGGCATGCTCGAAATGGCCAAAGTGGCCGTAATGGATATCGCATTGCCGCTGACGGGCGTCATGGCGTTTTTCCTGGGTATCCTCAACGTCGGCGAAAAAGCAGGGATTATCCATGTCATCGCACGCTTCATCGGCCCGTTTTTCAACAAGCTTTTTCCGGAAGTACCCAAAGACCACCCTGCTAACGGGCAGATGATCATGAACTTTTCCGCCAATTTTCTCGGGCTCGATAATGCGGCAACGCCATTCGGGTTGAAGGCCATGCAAAGTCTGCAAGAGCTGAACCCCAGCAAAGACACGGCCTCCAATGCGCAGATCATGTTCCTCGTATTGCATACCTCCGGGTTGCAGATTATCCCGCTATCGATCATCGCCCAGCGCGCGATCCTGGGCGCTGAAAGCCCGTCGGATGTGTTTATTCCCTGCGTGGTGGGCACCTACGTGACCACCGTCGTGAGCATGATCATCACGGCCGCATGGCAGCGGATCACCCTTTTTAACCGGACGGTTATGCTTGGC
>CBIHPQ010000662.1:0-2399 GCA_966211825.1 uncultured Dyadobacter sp.
CGCCTGGTACATTATGCAGCAATGGTTGCAGCGCTACTCCTACAACATCGGTTTACATGCGTGGGTATTTATTATGGCTGCCGTCGGCGTGTTGCTATTGTCCCTCTTCACCATAAGCTACCAGGCACTTAAGGCTGCAATGGCTAACCCTGTAAAGAGCTTAAAAACGGAATAGTTTGCCACGGCTATAGGAGGCTCCAGGCTTTAGTTGATCTTAATTTTACAGTTCAACCTGTTATATCCGGTCCCTGCCTCCCAAACTTCATGGTTGGCCAGCCTGATCGAATACTCCGCACGCTTTGCCAATGCGTTATGCGAGTCGGGAAAATTCAGCAGAAGCTCGTATGTACCGGACGGTATTGCATTTGCCGGAAAACTTCCCTCCAATGCTACAATACCGCTGTACCATTTTCGAATATTGGTATCGAACTTTAATGTATGGACGGATTTATCGTCTACATTTCTAAGGATCAGTTCCACAGGCCGGGCGTTGACGGGTGAAGTATAGCCGACATTCTCCAGCATCAGTTTTACTTTCAAGGAATCCGATGTCGATATAACAGAAGGATAAAGGCCTTTCTTTAATACGATTCGATAGCCGAGATTTCTCTTAATGCCTTCCATACATCCTCCTGTCACCCAATCGTTGTTCACGTCGTTGTTGTAGCTGGTGTTCAAATAAGTATAGTGCATATCTTTCATCTCTTGTTCGGCATGTCCTGCGGGGCCACAGTCATTTTCGGGACTGTAGTCGTCGCTGCAGGTCTCGCCGCCTACGACAACAAACTTGCTGTCGGCCGCAAAATATTTTCGGAGGGTAGCGGTTTCGGACTTGCGTGGCGTGGCGGAGTTACCGTAGTCATCGAATGTTCCGTAGTCGTCTGGGCTGGAAATGAAGCAGTCGTTGTGGAAACCGATGCGGGCTTTGTCGATTCCGCTGAAAGCCTCACTTTCGGTGAGCGGCTCCACGGTGACGGGCGCTTGGATCCCATAGACTTGCCGTTGTTTGATTTGGGGTGTTCGAACCTGCACCATGATCTCCTGGGGCACGGCATCGAGCAGCGCTTTCAACACTTCGATGCGGTCCTGCCAGTTTGCGTCGAGTAATTTCTTTTGATGATTATTGTTGGAGGCGTCGCCAAAATAATCCGTATAATAATTTTCACCCCAGATCCCGATAAATCCCATTTGCACAAACGCCGTCACATCGGCATTTTCCTGGAGAATAGGTTTGAGTTGGGCAATGTGACCCAGGACGATATTTTTTGGTGCGTCGCCATAGGGCGGGCAAATGGATACATCCGGGCAGTTGCCTTTTTTGGTTTTGACCGTGTACGTGAAGCGAGGGATCAGCTTTACGCCGGCAGCGCGGGCGGTGTTAAAATCTGTTTTTACTTGTGTAAGAAAATCTTCACTCAAGGGTTGATCGGTGAATTTGTCCAGCACAAAATCTCGATAGACCAACGTGCTCACCACATCGTATTCGGCTTTGCCCTTACGGGTTGGCGACCGGTATCCTTTCAAAACATTTTCCGACAGCGGTTCGAAGTTACTCGCAAGGGCATTGGTAGGATGATAAAATCCCCGTTCCGGGTTGGGGAAATCTTCGGCAGATTCCTGGTAGGTAACCTCCTGTGGAGCCGACTGGCAACCGATGATAATCAACAAGGCAAAGCAGAGTATTCGTGGCATAGAAGCGTGGGGCTACTGGATCACAGGAAAGATGATATTTTATACAGACAAAAATGCGTTGGATTTTACGGACGGTCATTCTGCGGGAGCAACCCCCGTGCTTCTGCGGTGTCGCCGACACATCGCCCCTGGTGAGTGATGAAGTTCTTTTTTAAAACAGCGCCATCAAATTTTTCAAAAAGCTTTACTTCCATTATCTTGATCAGCAAACAAGGTTATATTCTATTTCCGTTACACTATGAAAATCTATCGCCTGGCCAAAGGATGGGCCATTTTTGTATACGTCTTCATGGTCCTGGTTATCGCAGGTTTAGGCTGGGGCGTCGTCAACATCTTATCCGGAGGAAATCCCAATGAAACGGTGTATTGGCTTGGGCCAACGCTCATGGTGATGGGCATTGGGCTGTCGATCTTTCTCATCCTCGAGGTCAAGAAAGATACGTTCGTGATCGCCAAAGACAGGATCTATACCACCGGAACATTTTATAAACGCGCTTTGAACCTGGATGAGATCCGCGGATTTTCAGTGAATGAGAAATACATTTTTATCGAACCTACTACGAAGGGCAAAAAGCGAGTAAGGGTAAGCACCTATTTTGGACGCACCGACGATATTCTCGCTTGGCTAGGCGAACGGTATCCGGACCTGGATGAACTGAACGCTCAGCAAGAGCACGAAGAAATACTGACTAACCCTGAGTTCGGAT
>CBIHPQ010000663.1:0-2382 GCA_966211825.1 uncultured Dyadobacter sp.
AGTTTTGTCAAGAAAATCACTGTTCAGCATATTACCGAGGAAGGTATCCGCAACATCGGTCCGACGGTCGAAGCTATGGCCAGCGCCGAATCGCTCGACGCCCATAGGAAAGCTGTGAGCATTCGATTGAAAAGTCTTTTGTGAAAAAATTTTAAGTCCAAGAAATTTGTCCTAAATTAGAGGACAAATTTCAACGGCTTAAAAAAACACGGAAATGACAGCATACATGGTAAACGAACGTTTGGGAGGTTACGGAATCCTCAAACATGCTGTAAAAAATGATTTCGACCTGGCATACCTGGCCGAAAACGGCGTTCCGAAAGCTTCTATCCAGCACCTCGCTGACTCTATCGGAATGGATATTAAAGATGTGATAGCGCTGTTGCCTGTTACTTCAAGGAACTTGCAGCGTTACAATGACATTGATCTGCTTAGCAATGTAGTCTCCGATCATCTGATCGCCCTGGCCGATCTGTTCTCTGTCGGGAACCGGGTTTTGGGCAAAGAATATTTCCTCGATTGGCTGAACAACGAGGTGCCTGCGCTGGGTAGTGAGAAACCGATCAGCTTTTTACGGACCCATGCGGGTATTGAGCTGGTCAAAACCGAATTAGGGCGCATGGAACACGGTATTTTCGCTTAATGGAGCTATTCAGGATAACAAGATCGGAATATCAGGATGATTTGAGTGGAATAGGGGCTTTCTATAATGGGGGACGATGGAACACCCCGAGAAACGCCATGCTGTATACTTCTTCACACCGCTCGCTGGCTATGCTGGAAGTGCTCGTGCACTGGCATAAAACGGTAACACCTCCCAATTACGTAATTGTTTCCCTGGAAATCCCCGACGACATCGCCACTGTAACCGCTCCCCATCTGGTGCCGGATTGGTACGAAGATCAGCAATGGAGCAAAGAAATAGGTGATTCGTGGCTGAAAGAAGGGAATAGTCTTCTGCTGCGGGTTCCCTCGGTGGTGGTCAAAGCCGAGCAGAACTACCTCATCAACCCGATGCATGCCGGTATGCTCTCCCTGAAAATCACGGATATTGAGCCGCTGAGCTTCGATACAAGGCTCTTTAAACAGAAATAGAATCCACACACGGCAGCTGCCGTAACATTTCATAGTATGAATAAAAGTTTTGATTTAAACCAAATCCTTCGTCCGCACATCCTCACGCTGGCCCCGTATTCATCCGCAAGAGACGAATATACCGGGCATGTAGGCGTGTTCCTGGATGCGAACGAAAACCCGTACGGGTCGGTGACGGGCGAGAACTATAACCGCTACCCCGATCCATACCAGGCCGAGATCAAGCAGAAGCTCAGCCCGATCAAACAGGTGGCAGCCGACCGTATTTTCCTCGGAAACGGGAGCGACGAGCCGATCGACCTTCTTACGCGCGCTACGTGTACGCCCGGGCAGGACCGCGTGATCATCCTGCCTCCCACGTATGGCATGTATGAAGTGAGCGCCTCGATCCACGATGTAAGGATCGATAAGGTATCGCTTACTGATGACTATCACATTGATACAGAGGCTGTTTTGAGGGCGGTAACGCCATCGACCAAAATCATATGGATTTGCTCGCCGAATAACCCCACGGGTAATGTAATGCAGCGCGACGCGATCCAGGCCATTCTGGAAAATTTCAGCGGGCTGGTAGTGGTAGACGAGGCTTATATTGATTTTACCGATGAGCCTTCCTGGGTTCAGCATCTGGATCAATATCCGAACCTGGTGGTGTTGCAAACATTCTCCAAAGCCTGGGGCCTTGCGGGTATCCGTGTGGGCATGTGTTTTGCTTCAACGGAACTGATCCGCATTCTGAACAAGATCAAACCGCCTTACAATATCAGTTTGCCCGCGCAACAGGCATTGCTGGAAGGCCTGAACGGCATTGAGAAGAAGGATCAGATGGTTTCGGACATTCTCGCACAGCGCGACTCGCTGGTGAATATGTTGCAAAGCCTGCCGATTGTGGTCAAAATCCACCCGACGGACGCTAACTTCCTGCTCGTGCAGTTTGAAGATGCGAAAGGAGTAATGGACTATCTGATCCGCGAGACGATCATCGTGCGAGACCGTTCGCGCGTACATCTGTGCGAAGGATGCCTGCGGATTACGGTAGGGACCAAAGAAGAAAACGAAGTTTTGATCGAATCATTAAAGAAATTCCAGCCCCGGAGCGTTATTGTGTAGCTGGTGTATCAGCGTTCCAGGAACATTTCCCCGATTTATTTAACTATGAAGAAATTAGCCTTAACTTTTATTTGCGCACTTTGCTTCGGAATGGCTCATGCCCAATACGACAACTGGGCGGTAGGTTTCAAACTTGGTGAACCCACCGGCGTAAACATCCGGAAGTACTTCAACAAC
>CBIHPQ010000664.1:0-2380 GCA_966211825.1 uncultured Dyadobacter sp.
TTTGATAAACTCAATATCTCCGACCGCAAAGGCCTGGTACAGCTGGCGGACGCCTACAAGCTCAATTGAACAATTTCCGGTGCTTGCCCCCCCATTCGCTGAGTTGCTGGAAAATCGGGCCGAATGCGGCTGCCATGTCGGTGAGCTCATATTCGACGCGGGGCGGCACTTCTGCATACACGGTACGCCTGACGAGCCCGTCCTGTTCGAGCGCGCGCAATTGCAGTGTCAGCATCCGTTCGGTAATGTAGGGAAACTCTTTTTTCAATTCTCCAAACCGCATCTTCCCTTTCTCCAATTTACTGATAATCAAAATCTTCCATCTCCCACCGATCTTATTGACCGCATAGGTGAGATCGCATTCCACAATGTACTTTTCATTGCTGGTATAGGTAGAATTCTCTTTTCTGGCTGCCATTACTTACACTTTTGTTAGTACCCCACAATTGATTGTATTACATCCAAATTTAGATGCTTCCGTTTACGTTTGCAACCAGTTTTTAACGCATACGAAACACAATCATGGATTTGCATTTAAAAGGAAAAACAGCAGTGGTAACGGGCGCCAGCCAGGGCATCGGCCGGGCCATTGTGAAGGAACTGGCCCGGGAAGGTGTGCGGGTATTTGCTACTGCGCGGAATGAAGCGCTTTTGGAAAGCCTCCGGGACGAATTGGCGGCGGAAGCTGCCACGGTACCGGTTGTTTTTGCACAGGATTTTACCGCGCCTGATGGCCCGCACCGCATTGCAGAAGCTGCATTGGCGGCTTTGGGCCAGGTTGACATCCTTATCAACAACGCCGGACAAAGCCGCCCCGTCGACATTACCGGCCCCGAACAACCCTGGAACGAGTCGATGGCGCTGGACTTCGACCGCCCCCGGCAACTCGCCCAGGAGTTCCTGCCACACATGGTCGACCGCCGGCAGGGAGTCATCCTGAACCTCACGAGCACTTATGAACTGCGGAGCATCAACGTGTCGGCGGTCGCCAAGGCAAGTATGGCGGTGTGGTCCAAACAGCTGGCGGCGCAGGTTGGGAAGTACAATATCCGCGTCAACACGCTGCAACCGGGGCTGATCGACACGGCAAACATCCGCCCGTATTTTTCAGACGACGAACGGAAAGCGTTTGCAGCGCAGGAAATCCCCCTTGGCGACTTCGGCCAGCCGGAGGATATGGCGAACATGGCCGTGTTCCTCGTCTCACCGCGGGCCAGTTATGTAACGGGCGCGGCAGTCGTCGTCGACGGGGGAATGCGGCATTATCCGTTTTGAGCGGCCATGGTTTTCTCGTTGTCTGTTTGAGGGTTTCCTTTGGCATTCGGTTTGCCGGTACCGGTCGTGATCAGGTTGAACAGACTGTCTTTAATGTAAAAACTCCACGCATCCCGGCAGATGTTAAAGCATTCGTAGGCCGGCACCTGTCCCTGGTGGGTCATTTGCAGCTGCGTCTGGCTGTCATTCCGCGTGATGTCGAAAACGACGTGGGTGCCTATCCACTCGTTTTTGTCTTCTGTGAATTTGAAATAATTGTCCAATATGAGCCATACGACCTTTTTAGAAGGCACCACTTCCACCAATCTCGCATGGCAACGGTGAACATCTTCAAAATGGTAGTTGAATTCGTCGTTGAGGGCTGCTGTACCTCCTTCGATTTCCTCCGACCACCATCGGCGGACATTGGTTACAGCTTCAAAAACCTCCTCTGGTGTTTGATCCACGAGGATCGTTGCGCTAAAATCTTGTGCTGACATAATCTGATGGTTTTAAGTGTTAACTTCTGATTTTCAATGAACAACACAAAATTACTACCCTCACATTTACCAAAGGCGGTGCGAAACGGACATTATCGCGGGGCAATTTGGACAGATATTCATTTCCGCCATCCGCAAGAGATCGAATCCATTCAGCACCAGTGATTTTTTCTATCTTGGCATTCCATTATCCATAGCCAAGCCATGCAACACGACGCAAAATCACTCCGGCCATTTATAGGGGCCAAAAACTTTGACATTTCGCGCAGTTTCTACCGTGAACTCGGTTTTGAAGAAACTACGCTGGGACCTGATATGTCGGTTTTCAAAACAGGAAATATCGCCTTTTACCTCCAAAAGGCCTACGTGAAGGACTGGATCGACAATACGATGCTGTTTATGGAAGTCGACGACGTGGACCGCTACTGGAATGAGCTGGTTGCGCTGGATCTGGGCAGCAAATACGAGGGAGCCAGGCTCTCACCCATTCGCAATGAAGATTGGGGCCGCGAATGCTTCCTGCACGACCCGTCGGGCATCCTCTGGCACTTCGGGCAATTTTCCAAATGAACCAGGAGCCTTAAGAAATTAATTTACAATCACTTAACACTCAAACTAACCAAGCC
>CBIHPQ010000665.1:0-2354 GCA_966211825.1 uncultured Dyadobacter sp.
AAAAAAAAAACCTGCTATATGGAATTTCTTAAAGCCATGTAGCTGTTTTTGTTGTAATAATAACAAAAGCGCCCCGGCAGCGTTTTTGACCAGCATTTTATCGACCATAACACACAAGGCTATACCGAATTCATCCAACACCTGAAACAGTATAATGCCGAACAGCTCGCTTCGCAGGCGGGCATATCTTACGCGCAGGTGCAGGAGACCGCGCGTATGCTTGCGGGGAAAAGTAAAATTATCGCCTGCTGGGCCATGGGGCTCACGCAGCACAAAAATGCCGTGGCGACCATTAAGGAACTCGTCAATTTGCTGTTGCTCAAAGGCAGCATCGGCAAACCGGGTGCCGGTACCTGTCCGGTGCGCGGCCATAGCAATGTGCAGGGCGACCGCACGATGGGCATATTCGAGCGACCGTCCGAAAAATTCCTCGATTCCATTGAAAAGAACTTCCAATTCGCCCCGCCGCGGGAGCATGGGTATGATGTCGTGGGATGCATTAAGGCCATGCATGAAGGCAAAGCGAAGGTGTTTTTCGCGATGGGCGGCAACTTCCTTTCCGCGACACCCGATACGCGTTTTACGGCGGAAGCATTGCAAAAATGCAGGCTTACCGTCCACGTTTCCACAAAGCTGAACCGGAGTCATCTCGTTCATGGCGAGGAGGCATTGATACTGCCCTGCCTCGGCCGCAGCGACAAGGATATGCGCCATGATGAAAACCGGTTTGTGTCGTGTGAAAACTCAATGGGTGTTGTTCAGCTATCGCGCGGCGTGCTGGAACCTGTTTCCGACCTGCTTCTGAGCGAGCCGGAGATCGTTTGCAGGCTTGCGAAGGCGACATTAGGTGAGCGGAGCAAGGTCGGCTGGGATAAATACATTGAAGATTATGACCTTATCCGCACCGATATTGAGCGTACAATCCCTGGTTTTGCGGACTATAATGAACGGGTAAGGCAACCCGGCGGCTTTTATTTGCCCAACTGCAACCGTTCGGGGAGCTTCGATACGCCTACCCGAAAAGCGCATTTCCACATTGCCACGCCTCATACGCAGGTATTGAAAGAGGACGAACTAATGATGATGACCATCCGCAGCCACGACCAGTTTAACACGACGATTTATGGCCTGAACGATCGATACCGGGGCATTTACAATGAGCGACGGGTGATTTTGATGAATGCGAAAGACATAGAGAAACGCAACCTGAAAAACGGCGACCTCGTGGATTTGCACAACCACTTCGACGGCGTGGAACGCGTGGCGCACAAGTTTGTCGTCGTAGAATATCCCATTCCGGAGCAATGTACGGCCACTTATTTTCCCGAAACCAATGTACTGGTACCCATTACGAGTGTCGCCGAAAAGAGTAACACACCGACGTCTAAAATGGTAATCCTGACGGTTACCCCGCATCAGGGATTTTAGGATAACTTAATATTAACCTAACAGAAGCCCGCCCAAGTTGCCGTAATTTCGCCGCTGTTTTGCCTGCCAGGGGTAAAACGCGGTCAAAAATGTCTTTTTAAAGGAAGTTTAATTTGAATAAAATGAAAAAAGGATTTTTAATGCTTGCAATCGGGCTGATGAGCCTGGTGTCGATCGAAGGTATGTCTCAAAAGAAAAACAAGGTGATCGCTCACCGCGGTGCCTGGAAAAATACCGGCGCTACCGAAAACTCGATCGGCGCGCTGGAACACGCGATCAAGCTGGGTTGCTATGGAAGTGAATTCGATGTCCATATGTCGGCCGACTCGGTGTTGTTTGTTTTGCATGACCATTCTATTCAGGGAACGAATATCGAAACCACCAATTCAGCGGAGCTTTCGAAAATCAAGCTGGCCGACGGCGAGATGTTGCCGACGTTGGAAGCTTATTTGAAAGCAGGCTCCAAGCAGAAGAAGACACGTTTGATCCTCGAAATTAAAACTTCCAAAATCAACAAGGAACGCTCGCTCGCATTGGCAACCAAATGCGTGGAACTGGTGAAGAAAATGAAGATAGAGAAGATCACCGACTACATTGCATTCGACTGGGATGTTTGCCTGAAAGTAAAACAGCTCGCGCCAAAAGCACATGTTGAATACCTGAACGGCGATAAAACCCCCGATGAAATCCAGGCAGCGGGCCTCGACGGTATCGATTACCATTTCAGCATTTTGAAGAAAAAAGAAGATTACATTCCGGCAATGCGTCAGAAAAAGCTGACTACCAACGTATGGACAGTAAATAGCGAAGACGATTTGAAATACTTCCTCGAAAAGGACGTGGATTACATCACGACCAACGAGCCTGAGCTGTTACTGAGCCTTTCGAAGTGATATTTTGGAATAGATTAAAAGCGTTCGTATAAA
>CBIHPQ010000666.1:0-2345 GCA_966211825.1 uncultured Dyadobacter sp.
TTTGGCCTATCAAACAGAAATACGGAAATAAAATATCCTGGGCCGATCTGCTCATCCTCGCCGGGAACATTGCACTGGAATCGATGGGTTTCAAGACATTCGGTTTCGCCGGCGGGCGTGCTGATGTGTGGGAAGCCGATGAAGACGTATATTGGGGTTCGGAAACGACCTGGCTGGGCAACGACCGCCGCTATGCCCATGGCAAGCCGGGCCTTGCAGAGCACGGCGTAGTATCTTCGGATGAAAATGCCACCGGTACTGTTCACTCCCGCAACCTCGAAGAACCGCTCGCAGCGGCGCATATGGGGCTTATTTATGTAAATCCGGAAGGGCCGGACGGTAACCCCGACCCGATTGCCGCTGCCAGGGATATCCGCGACACATTCGGCCGGATGGCGATGAATGACGAGGAAACCGTTGCATTGATCGCCGGTGGCCACAGCTTCGGAAAAACCCACGGCGCAGCACCTTCCGAGCATGTTGGTGCAGAGCCAGAAGGGGCCGATCTGGAACACCAGGGATTGGGCTGGAACAATAGCTTCGGCTCAGGAAAGGGTGCCGATACGATCACGAGCGGTCTGGAAGTGATCTGGACGACGACGCCGACGAAATGGAGCAACAACTTTTTCGAAAACCTGTTCGCATTCGAATGGGAACTCACTAAAAGTCCGGGTGGTGCGCACCAATGGGTAGCGAAAGATGCCGGCGAGATTATCCCCGACGCCTACGACAGCTCCAAAAAGCACCGCCCTACCATGCTTACGACCGACCTCTCGCTCCGCCTGGACCCTGAATACGAGAAAATATCGAGGCATTTCCTCGAAAACCCGGACGCTTTCGCAGACGCATTTGCCCGCGCGTGGTTCAAGCTGACGCACCGCGACATGGGCCCGCGTGCCCGCTACCTGGGTGCGGATGTACCCGATGAAGTATTGCTTTGGCAGGACCCAGTTCCGGCAGTGGACCATGAATTGGTAAACGAAAACGACATAGCAGGCCTTAAATCGAACATTCTCGCTTCGGGACTGACCGTTTCCGAGCTGGTTTCTACCGCCTGGGCTTCGGCCTCAACTTTCCGTGGCTCCGACAAACGCGGCGGCGCCAATGGTGCCCGCATCCGCCTGGCCCCGCAGAAAGACTGGAAGGTGAACAACCCCGCGCAACTACAAAAGGTACTGGGCACATTGGAAAGCATTCAGCAGGAGTTTAACAGCACCGGCAAGAAGATTTCGCTCGCTGACCTGATCGTATTAGCCGGTGCCGCCGGTGTAGAAAAAGCCGCTCAGGACGCAGGACACGCCATCACCGTTCCTTTCACACCCGGACGCACGGACGCGTCGCAGGAGCAGACAGACGTTGAATCGGTAGGATACCTGGAACCGATCGCCGATGGCTTCCGCAGTTACCGCGGCACGACGCTTAGCGTACCCACGGAAGCGTTGCTGATCGACAAAGCGCAGCTGCTCACGCTCAGCGCACCGGAATTGACCGTTCTGCTCGGTGGTTTGCGGGTTTTGAATATTAATTATGATGGTTCCAAAAACGGTGTGTTTACTCAGCGCCCGGGCGTGCTTACCAACGATTTCTTTGTAAATCTGCTGGATATGAACACTTCGTGGAAAGCTATGGGCCAGGATAGGGAAACGTACCTCGGTACCGACCGCGCCACCGGCCAACCTAAATGGACCGCCACCCGCGCCGACCTGGTGTTCGGCTCGCACGCTGAACTCCGGTCGATTGCCGAAATATATGGCAGCTCGGATTCGGGCTCGAAGTTTGTCAAAGACTTCGTTGCCGCATGGAGCAAGGTAATGAACCTCGACCGCTTCGATCTGGCCTGATTGATTGATTCACCATGAATAAAAGCCGGCCAGGAGTTCCTGGTCGGCTTTTTAGTGAAATTCAATACCTCTTCTCTTTTCAGGCACAAATCATTTGGTAAACAGATAGGCTTGTCCAGCCTGCGTAATGGTCAGTTCCCCCGCTTTGGGCCGGAATTCCATCTTTACACCCGCCGCATCGAACTTGAATACATCCTTTTCGACGGGCGACAAAAGAAATGCGGGCTGGCCGGTCGCCTGGCCGAATAGCTTGTTATCTGTGTGGCTGATGGTCATCTTCAATGGAATTTGCTTGCTTTCATAAACGCCAACATATTGGTTGAGCTCCTCCGGGGTAAGCGGTATTGCCTGGAAGTTGGGAAACTTAACTGGCATCTTAAAGTAGGTGCTGAGCATCGCTGCCAGAATGTCGTGCAGCGGGTAGTCCCCTCCATTGGAAAAGACTGCCGCGGCGAGGCTATCGCCAGGGAAATAGGCCGCCACGGTCTGAAAACCATCCAGGCC
>CBIHPQ010000667.1:0-2332 GCA_966211825.1 uncultured Dyadobacter sp.
TAAAAAATTTACCCCTCATTTGTACCCCCAAATTTTAATTAATCACTTGTAGTACTTTTTTTTATCTGAAAATTCTTGCCAATTATCCTGCGGCTAAAAAAAGGGAAGCGGCACTTGGTTCCCCAGGTGCCGCTTCTCCTTTAACAAACCAACTCCATCAAATTAATGCCGCATTCAGAACAATTTCAAAGTTGAATGCCTGGCTAACAGGACAGGTTTTTTCGGCTTCTTTGGCGATCAGCTGAAATTCTTCTTCCGAAATGCCCGGAACTTTCGCTTGCAGGCTCAGTTCGGATTTGGTGATTTTGCCGTTGTCGAGCGTGACAACCGATTGTGTTTCCAGAGAATCGACGGTGTAGCCGGCCTGTGTAAGGTCGAGGTCGAGTTTCATCGTAAAGCAGCCTGCGTGCGCCGCAGCGAGCAACTCTTCCGGATTGGTGCCGACGCCATCGGCGAAGCGGCTATTGAATGAATATTGAGTTTTGTTAAGAACAGTACTACCTGTTGTGATATGTCCGGCGCCTGTTTTGATATCACCGTTCCATACTGCTGTTGCTTTGCGTTTCATGATCTTTCAGCGTTTTGAATTGAAAAATGGTTAAAATAAACTGTACTATTCAGTACAAAATTGACGAAAAAATTTTAGGTTAAGATATTCAGGTTCATCCGTACCAGCTCCGCGAGCTTTTGCTGATTGGGTTCCATTCTGCGGGTCACATTAATGCCGTTCCAAAGGTTGACCAGATACGACCCCAGCGCTTCGGCAGGCTCTTTCGTTTGCAGCAGTCCCAGATCCTTGCCTTTCCGGACCGCCTCCGTGAAAATCTCTTCCAGCAGATGCAGGTATTTGGCTGCGATCATTTTCAGCCCCGAATCGTCGGCCGATACCTGTATCAACGCATTACCAAAGTAGCAGCCTTTGTTACCGATCGGCGAGTCGTTGCCCGTGAGCGACAGGAAAAAATCACGGATAAACTGGACCGGATTTTCGCAGCTCACCAGCGAGTCGCGGATGGCCTTGAAGTTCAGTTCGACAACGCGTTCCATTGATTTCCGGAATAATTCTTCCTTTCCACCCTTGAATGCGAAGTAAAAACTGCCTTTTCCTATTCCCATCGCATGCAGCAGGTCGTCGGCAGTGGCATTGGCATAGCCCTTTTCCCAAAAGACTTCCACCGCCTTGTCCAGGATCGCTGTTTCGTCATATATTTTAGGTCTGCCTGCCATTGCTTTTTGTTTAATGTTACAAATGTATAATACTTTACTGATTGGTACAAAATAAAAGTTTATTTTTTTTCAGAATGATAGGGAGAGGGAAATGGTAGGAGGGAGGAAATGGGATGTAAGAGGATGAGAGGGAGCATGAAATGAAGGCAGCAGGAAGGGAGGATCTAAGGGAAGTGGAAGCACAAACAAAAGTGGAGATCGGAGTTTGGTCGAAGTGGGGGGCTGGGACTTTGGGTTGGATTTGTTATCCAGGTTGTCAGGCGTTAATTTGCGGGGGCATTTTGTTATTTTGATTTAAAAACTGCTTTTCCAATTCTCTTGAAGGCTTCCGGCAAACAATGGATTACCCTGGGCTTTACGCTTCTGATGCTTGTTAAAGCATGGGTCATTCCGCTGGTATACCTGGATTATGAGCTGAGAAAGGAATACATCATTGCCAATCTTTGCGTCAACCGCGACAATCCGATCGTCGTGTGTGAGGGTAAATGTTACCTCGCCGAAAAAGTCGTCGATGCCAAAAAGCAGGACGAGCGACGGGCGGAGCAAACATTTATGGCTAACCTGCTTTTTCAGACGATGGACACCGGTAAGCCATTCGTTTTCAATGCGCCGGAACGTTTTGAAGGCAGTTTAGCTGTGACATTTAATTACACTTCCCCATTCCTTTCCCGCACGGTTGCTGCGGATATCTTTCATCCTCCGCTGGCTTAAATGGCCATTTTTCAAGTTCCCCTGGCATACGTGTAGTGCAGGTGGGCGTACCTGATTATCCAAAGGCGTGGCCCAATGGTAGCGTCCTCATTTTCCATTTCATTTATTTCTGAAATTACCATGCGTGTGCATACCCGAAAAATCATCGTCGGTTTGCTGGCAGCCGCTGTGCTGACTGCCTGCGAAGACCGCAGACTGCCTTATCTGGGCGAACCTGAGACCGTTATTAAGACGGTCGGCGGCAAAACAACCGAAGAAACCCATTACCCATCGATCCCCGCATTTTCATTTACCAACCAGGACAACCGGACCATTACCGAGGAGGATTTTAAAGGCAAAATCTACGTTGCCGATTTCTTTTTTACGACCTGCCCGACCATTTGCCCGGTCATGA
>CBIHPQ010000668.1:0-2295 GCA_966211825.1 uncultured Dyadobacter sp.
ATGAAATATCTCATTCTTATTCTCCCATTCACTTTCAGTACCGCCGCATTCGCACAAAAGCACAAGCCCCGCACATTCCTGCTCATCCACGGCGCATGGTCGGGCGGCTGGGATTACGCCAAAGTCGATTCCATTTTTAAAACAAAAGGCGATGTCGTGTACCGGCCCACGTTGACGGGGCTGGGCGAGCGGATGCATCTGGCGAATGCCAATATAAATCTGAGCACGTACATTACAGACATCGTCAACGTGATCCGCTACGAAAACCTGCACAATGTCATTCTGGTAGGCCATAGCTTTGGCGGAATGGTCATTTCCGGTGTCGCCGAGCAGGTGCCCGACCGGATTGGCCAGCTTATTTACCTGGACGCGATGGTCCCCGACAACGGCCAGAGCGCCCGCGACGTCTGCGGCCCATTGTGGGACCAGATGATGGCACCCTTCGTCAAAGACAGCGTTATGCAATATCCCTTCGGCAAATCTAGTTCGGGTATCCCAGGCGATCTCCCACAACCCTTAAAGACTTTTACCGAACCTTTGAAAATCGGCAACCCGCAAGTTAGAAAGATACCGTCCGCCTTCATTGTGATGACCAAAAACGGGGAATCTAACCCGTTGAATGATAAAATGGGGCTTGATAAAGCGCGGGCACGAAGTTGGAAAATCTACTCGATGGAAGGTGGGCACTACTCCATGCGCGAGCAGCCGGCCCAGTTAGTTAAGAAGCTGGAAGAGGTGATACGCAGACATGAGTAGAAAAGACCTGCGAAAAAGTCGATTCAGGCAATGAAAAAAAGAGAGGTGTATTATAACCCGTAAGATCGCCTCTCGCTTCGGTGGTTACCACACCTATGCATTGAAGTAACGGTCAGTCCGATTATGTCTCGTAAGCCCATTTCGGCTACAACATTTTCCACATCCGCTCCAAGCGGCAGCCACACGCTGCGGAAATTTGTCTTCCGAAAATAACAAGTGAGACAAATGACAAACACGATTTTTATTACCGGTGCTTCAACAGGCATCGGACGGGCTACGGCCAAATTGTTTGCGGCCAAAGGCTGGAAGGTGATCGCGACTATGCGCAAGCCTGAAAATGAAACAGAACTCCATGCGCTGGATAACGTAACTGTGCTGCCCCTGGACGTGACCAACCCGGCGCAAATCCGCGAAGCGACGCAGCAGGCGCTGGCTTTGGGCGATATCGATGTGGTATTCAACAACGCGGGCTATGGGTTGTTCGGCGCATTGGAAGCGATGACCGACGATCAGCTGGTGCAGCAAATGGAAACCAATTTTTTTGGTGTCGTGCGGGTGACGCAGGCATTCATTCCCTATTTCCGTGAGCGAAAAGCGGGACTTTTTATCACTACTGGCTCATCGGCGGGGCTGATGGCTTTCCCGGTAAGCTCCATGTACGATGCCAGCAAATTTGCGCTGGAAGGCTGGGCGGAAAGCTTGTCTTATGAGCTGAATGAGTTTGGAATCGGGATTAAAACCATTGAACCTGGATTGGTGGCAACGGAGATCGGTGCGAAGTCGGTGCTTGCAACGCACCCGGCTTATGAAGCATTGACGAACAAATTCACGACGATGCTGGCGCCTGACCAAGCCGCGACCACTTCCGAGCAAATCGCCGAAGTGGTGTACGGCGCGGCAACCGATGGTACCAGCACATTGAGGTATGTCTGTGGCGAGGATGCCAAAGAATGGTATGCGCTGCGCCTGGCTAAGGGCGACGAGGCTTTTCGCGATGGGATCAAACAATTGTTAGCCGCTGTTTAAAATCAAACGGTCTGCCGGAACGGGCCGGAACGATTTGCGCCGGCAGACCATTATGTGACTATGAAAAGGGAACATCTCAAACCCCGTGTGTACCACTCCATCGCCGAAATGCAGCGAGCATTCGGCCTGCCGCAGCCTTTGCATCCGCTGATCAGCCTGCTCGATTTCGATAAGGTGCGGATCACCGCCGAAATGCTGGCCGATACTTTTGCCATGGATTTTTATAACATCACCTACAACGAATCGGCGGGCTGCCGGATGCGGTACGGGCAAACCACCTACGATTTTCAGGTAGGTGGGATGTTTTTTTCCTCGCCAGGCCAACCGTTGACGGGCATTCAGGTGGCCGAAACGACCCGCGGGTTTACCTTGCTGGTCCACCCTGATTTTCTGAGAAACTATTCACTAGACGCCAAAATCAAGCATTACGGCTTTTTCTCCTACTCGGTAACCGAGTCGCTACATTTGTCGGATAAAGAGAAGCTGATCATCGAGGGCATGGGCAAAAACATC
>CBIHPQ010000669.1:0-2151 GCA_966211825.1 uncultured Dyadobacter sp.
CGATCGATGGCTCTGTGTATGTGGAGCGCGAGTTGGCGGCGCCCGATGCTGTGGAGGCTGCTTTGGAAAAAGCCGTAGCGGCTCAGAAGGAATGGAAAAAAACGACGTTAGCGGAGCGCGAAACAGTATGCCGTAAGGCAGTGGAGTATTTTCTGAATAATGCCGACGAAATCGGTCTGGAACTGACCTGGCAGATGGGACGTCCTGTGCGGTATACCGCCAATGAAATCCGCCGCGGTTTTCAGGAAAGGGCCAACTACATGATTTCGGTGGCTGAAAAGGCGCTGGCGGATGTGGAGGTTGATGAAATCCCGGGTTTCAAAAGGTTTGTTAAAAGAGAAGCGCTGGGCGTAGTTTTCGTCGTGGCACCGTGGAATTATCCTTACCTGACGTCCGTGAATTCTGTCATACCTGCGATCATGTCTGGTAATGCCGTGATATTGAAGCATGCGCAGCAGACGCCGCTTTGTGCGGAACGCTATGCGGCTGCATTCGAATATGCCGGTTTGCCGGAAGGAGTATTTCAATATCTGCATTTAAGCCACGATCAGGTGGCACAGGTGATCGGTGACGTGCGTGTCGATTATGTCGCATTTACCGGTTCTGTGGAAGGTGGCCATGCCGTGCAGAAGGCTATCAATGAGCGCTTTATCATAGGAGGTCTTGAATTGGGTGGTAAGGATCCCGCTTACGTCCGTGCCGATGCTAACCTGGCCGATGCGGTGGAGAACCTGGTCGACGGCTCTTTCTTTAATTCCGGGCAATCGTGCTGCGGGGTCGAGCGCATATATGTACACGAGGACGTTTATAACGAGTTTATCAAAGGTTTTGAGGAACTGACAAAAACCTACGTTCTCGGCGATCCGCGTGATTCGGAAACGACATTGGGCCCGATGGTAAGAACATCCGCCGCGGATTTTGCCCAAAAACAGATTGATGAAGCCATTGCGCAGGGAGCTAGTGCGTTGATCGACCCTGCATTATTTCCGGCGCATCAATCAGGTACGCCGTACCTCGCGCCGCAGGTGCTCGTGAATGTGAGCCATTCGATGGACATTATGACCGAAGAAACATTCGCGCCGGTGGTTGGCATTATGCCTGTTTCCGGCGATGAGGAGGCCATTCGCCTGATGAATGACAGCCAATACGGCCTCACTGCTTCCATTTGGACGAGTGACGTGGATGCGGCGTTGCAAATAGGCGAGCGGGTCGAAACGGGTACCTGGTTCATGAACCGCTGCGACTACCTCGACCCGGCACTGGCCTGGACGGGTGTCAAGAACTCGGGGCGTGGTTGTACACTATCCGTGGTGGGATACGAGGCATTGACGAGGCCCAAGTCTTTCCATTTGAAAATTGGGTAACAGGTTTTGATCGGTTATCTTTAAATAAAACCAAGTAACTGGACTATGGAAAGCATTGACACACTGGATCTGAACGGGACTTACAGCTACGCTGACTACCTGAAATGGCAGTTCGAAGAGCGCCTGGAATTGATCAAGGGTAAAGTCTTCAAAATGTCGCCCGCGCCTGCGACGCGGCATCAGCGGATATCAATGAAGCTTTCATTTGGAATATTTCAATTGCTCAACGACAAGGACTGCCAAGTTTTTGTAGCTCCGTTCGATGTACGGCTTCCAAGATTTGACATTAAGTCTGATAAGGAAATTTTCACGGTAGTTCAGCCCGATGTCTGCGTAGTATGCGACCCAACTAAAATTGATGATAAAGGCTGCCTTGGTGCACCCGACTGGATTATTGAAATACTATCTCCTGGCAATACCAGAAAGGAAATGGACAGCAAATTCGATGTATATGAAGAATCTGGCGTAAAGGAATACTGGCTTGTGGAGCCGAATGACGAGGTGGTATTTGTATATCTCCTGGACGAGGATGGGAAATATTTTGGTACCAAACCATCCACAATCGGACAGACATTGACATCGGTTACTCTGCCTGATTTTACCGTCGATTTGAACCAGCTTTTTGATATAAAGTAAATATTAGCATGACAAAAGTCGGGTTGCTGGAATGTGATCACGTGCGAGAGGAACTGTTGCCGATTGCGGGGGATTACCGGGAAATGTTTCCGGCATTGTTCTCGCAGGTTGCACAGGATTGGGAGTTCATATTTTATGATGTTTGTAACGG
>CBIHPQ010000670.1:0-2145 GCA_966211825.1 uncultured Dyadobacter sp.
GAACATTTGAAAAGTGCCGTTTTGAAGGCATATTCGGCCCCAAATCACTGACACAAGACTATCCTAAGCTACATGAGTTTTCTTTTTCCGTCCTTCCTGTGGGGTTTGCTGGCGATATCGGTTCCGATTGCCGTTCACATTTTCAATTTCAGGCGAACGAAAAGGGTCTACTTTACCAATGTGGCTTTTTTGAAGGCAGTTGAAACGCAAACCAAGTCCATCCGGCAGATCAAGCACTGGCTCGTGATGGCGGCGCGGATCCTGGCGATCGCCTGCCTTGCATTTGCATTCTCGCAGCCATTTATCCCCGCCGAAAGCAATGTGGCCGTTGACAGGCGCGGCATTACGAGCTTGTACCTCGATAATTCGCTGAGCATGGAAAGCGAGCTCAACAACAAGCGCTACCTCGATATCGCGACCGGCCGGCTGGGAGATTTATTAGGATTATTCAAAAATGCCACTTCGCTCCAACTCGTTACCAACGATTTTTCGGCCCAGGAACAAGGCCTGTACCCCGCCGAAAAGCTCCGCGACCGACTGACCACCATCGGGCTCTCGGGCACGCCGCGCACGCTCGAACAGGTGTACAAACGTCAGGAAAACCTCATGGCCCGGCATTCGCAATCGGGTAAGAATCAGCTCTTCTGGTTTTCAGATTTCCAGAAAAGTACGGCAGGCGACCTTTCGGCCATTCAAGCCGACTCGACCAACCAGATTTTCCTCGTGCCGGTACAGGCAGAAGCGGAGAAAAACGTCTTCGTCGATTCTGCCTGGCTGAATACGCCATTTATCCGGGAGCTTCAAAACAATATATTTTTTGTAAAAGTGAGCAACTCCGGCAGCCGCGAAGCGCGGAATGTGGTATTGCGGCTAAGTCTGGATAATACCCAGGCCTCGACGGCGTCGGTGAATGTCCCGGCTAATGGAAACGCGACGGCGAAATTCAACTTCAATCTCAAAGGCAAAGGCTATAAAAAGGGACAGATCACATTTGATGATTTCCCGGTGACCTTTGATAATGACTATTATTTCGTATTGAATGCCTCGCCGCTGATCCGCGTGCTGCATGTGTACGGGCAAAAACCGGAGGGGAACTACATCGAGAATGTGTATGCCAACGACAGCCTTTTTACACTGCAAAGTTACAGCGCCCAGCATGTAGACCCGGGTTTGATCAAAAACTCGGACCTGGTGGTATTGGAAGGCGTAATGCAGCTTTCGGGCACATTGCCGCAGGATTTACAGGACTTTGTGCGCCAGGGCGGCAGCCTGGCTCTTATCCCTCCTACTACGCCCGCTGCTGACAGTTACAGCCGTTTTTTGGGTGGATTAGGAGTTAATGGAATTACTTCTGAAAAAGCGCAGGCACCGCTTCCGCTTGCCGTCCCGGATCGCAACAATCCTTTTTTCAGCGATGTTTTCGAAGAATCCATGCGGCAGGAAATGAACCTCAACCTCCCGGGCGCACTACCCGTATGGAGCTGGGCGAATGCGGGCCAGCCGCTTCTGACCCTGCGCAACGGGCAAACTTACCTTAATCAGGTGCTGTCGGGTTCCGGCAAAACTTACCTGTTCGCCGCGCCGCTGGGTCAGGAGAATGGTAATGTAGCACAGCACGCGATATTTGTACCGGTAATGTACAAGATCGCCGCATCAAGCGTGCGCCAGCAACGTACATCGTTCACTTTCGACGAAAATCCGATTAGTCTGACTGTCGACAAGCCAAAGCCGAATTCGGTTTATAAACTGAGACGGAACAAGACGGAGATCATCCCCGTCCAGCGCGTGGCGGGTAACCAGCTTTTGCTGGAAATTCCCCAGGGCGACCAGGCAGCCGACGGCCTCGCCGCAGGCTATTTCGAGTTGGTGCTCGACAACAAAACCGAGCAGATCATCGCCCACACCCACACCCACGCCGAGTCGAGGTTACAATCCTATTCCCCTGACGAACTGCGGGCTGCATTTTCAGGAAAAAAGAACGTCCAGGTCTTCGATCGCATCGACGACGACGCCTTCTCCACCGCATTTCAACAGCAAAATATGGGAACCAATCTCTGGAAGTTCTTCCTGTACGCTGCGTTGTTTTTTCTGCTGGTTGAAATTGCTTTGATACGGTTTGTGAAGTAGGAATTGCAATTATCAAAT
>CBIHPQ010000671.1:0-2082 GCA_966211825.1 uncultured Dyadobacter sp.
CCAAGGCCCCCGCATGGACTTCCAGCTCATCGAGCGCACGGAGCATCTGCCGGGTATATTCGAGGGAGTTGTGGTTAGCGATGAGAATATTGCGCGAATCGGTCGAAAGCAGGCTTACCTGCCTGATACCCACCGCGGCCAGCACGGTGATCATGGCGAAAAGCAGGCCTATACCGAGCCTCAGTTTGGTTTTGATCTTCATTTCAGGAAAGTATTACGAGGTCAATGTCGGAAGAAGACATTTTATTTAAAAGCCCGTTGAACACATTCGTCGCCAGAATGACCTTGAAAAGGTTCAAATGCGGCTTACCAATGCATATGGTCGTGATCTTGTTCTTTTCGGCCACCTCCACGATGGTCTTGGCAATACTGCCGCTTTCCATCCTGATCACATTACCGCCCAGTTCGGTAGCCAGTTTGAAATTATTGATCAAATGCCGCTGCTTCGCCAGCCCGATCCGGCTCGACGACTCATTGGGTGTTTGCACGTACAGCAAAAACCAGCCGCTGTGGTAATAGTTGGCCAGCCGGGCGGTTTTGCGGATCACATTACGGGCGGTCTTTTCATTGGTGCTGATACAAGCCAGAAAACGTTCGTGTTTCAGCACCATGCCCGGCTGGATCTCGTTTTCCACCTTCCGTTCCACCTGCGACGCCACTTCTTTCAATGCCAGCTCGCGGAGTTGAAGAATATGCTGCGGCTTGAAGAAGTTGTGCAATGCGGCCTGGATCTTCTCTTCTTTGTAAATTTTCCCCTCTTTCAATCGGGTGATGAGCTCGTCGGCGGTAAGGTCGATGTTCACCACCTCGTCGGCCAGGCTGAGCACCTTGTCGGGAATGCGCTCGGCCACTTCCACGCCTGTGATCCCGCGCACTTCCTGGTTCAGGCTTTCGATGTGCTGGATATTCACGGCGGAGATCACATTAATGCCCGCTTCGAGAATATCCAGCACGTCCTGCCATCGCTTGGCATTTTGGCTTCCTTCGATGTTCGAATGCGCCAGTTCATCAACAATCACCACCTCAGGCCGCAATGTGATCACCGCCTGCACATCAAATTCTTCCAGCTCCTTACCCTTATAAAACAGCCTGCGCCGCGGAATCACCGGCAGCCCGTCGAGCAATTCGTGCGTTTCCTTGCGGTTATGCGTTTCGATATAGCCGATCTTCACGTCGATGCCCGTACGCAGGAGCGCGTGGGCTTCCTGCAACATACGGTAGGTCTTCCCCACCCCGGCGCTCATGCCGATGTAGATCTTGAATTTGCCCCTTCTCGATTTTCGGATCAGTTCGAGGAAATGTTCGGCGCTGCTGGCTTCCATGGTTTAGCGGATTTATGGGTTAGGGTCGGTACGATGTTCCGGATGTTTGCGGGTGTGTTTGGGGGTGTACAACATGGCCGTACATAAGCAGTTCCTATAATCCTTTCCTTTTAAAATGCAATGGTTGACGCAGCTTTTACAGTTATCCCAGAATTTCCGCTCCTGGGGCAGCTCGTGAAAGGCCACAGGTTCAAAACCCAGCCTGGAATTCATTTTCATGATCGCCGAGCCGGTAGTAATGCTGAATACTTTCGCCTCCGGATATTTGCTCCGGCTCAGTTCAAAGATCTGCTTCTTGATCGCCCTGGCCACTCCTTTGAGCCGGAATGCCGGCGAGACGATCAATCCGGAGTTTGAGACAAATGCCCCGTCGCCCCACACTTCAATATAAGAAAAGCCTACCCAAACGCCGCTTTCGGTGACTGCCACAATGGCCTTGCCTTCCCGTATCTTCCGGATAATGCTCCCCGGGGATCTTTTGGAAATGCCCGATCCCCTCGACACGGCAGATTGATGCATTTCATCGGTAATCAGTTTAGCAAATTTTTCATCGTCTTTTCCGGCGATGCGTATATCAATCGGATCAGGATCCTTTTTCATGGTCGTCAGCAATGGCTGTCATTCAATTGTTTCAAATGTATTTTGTATAAAATATCGGGAATAATGTCTCCGGGCAGGGCTGTAACATTCCGGTCCCTCGTCCATACGTTGGCATAAACGAACACATTCTCGATCAGGAGCCTCACCATCGCGTCGCCTT
>CBIHPQ010000672.1:0-2048 GCA_966211825.1 uncultured Dyadobacter sp.
TCTTTGATGATTTTAAACATCTTGATAAAATCAGTCTCAGGATCATTGCCGTTCGCATCGAACTGGTGCGTTTTCGCGCTGATCCCTTTGGCATACGGCATCATTTTCTTCACGCCCTCGTATTTTTCGTGCTCCTTCACGCATTTGGTCGCCATAATGCCTTTGATATCCTGCGTTTCCGGCTTGCTTCTTTCCGCACAGAAATTGCCGAAATCGGGTAACAGACCTTTATTGGTTGCTTTTAATTGCTTCATTACCCCTACCAGCCAGTCAGGATCGGTGGAAACGCCGAAGTGGTTTTCGACTATCACATTCAAACCCGCCTTACCGGCATATTCCAGCAACTTTCCGTAACCATCCACCGCAGCCGTAGCGAGTTGCGCGGGCGTCCCCTCCTCTTTTTTACCAGAAATCATCGCCATCGCATCGCCCAGGTTGACGCGGATCGCCGAGCAGCCGAGGAATTTGGCGGCGTCCACCCACGGATAATGTGCCTCCACAGCCTTCAAACGCGCCGCATCGTCCAGGGCCGTGAGGTTTTCACCGTCGACCATAATGAGGTGATTTTTCATACCCAGGTCGTCGCAGCGCTGTTTCAGCTCTTTCAGGTAAGCCTGGTCCGTGTGTTTGTTATTGAAAAAACCGGAGACATATTCGAGGATCGTAATGTCGTAATCGTTCTTTGCACGGGCCGGGAAATCCATATTGGTCATTTTGCCGCCCCAAAGCTCGGAAGCGAACGAAAATTCGGCCAACGATATATCGAAATTGAATTTTGCCGCAGGGGCTGCGATCAGCGAGTCCAGGGAAACCAGGCCAAGCCCGGCAGTAGCGAACCCAAGCTGATTCAGAAATTGACGACGTGAATTGTTCATGAGCAGATTAGTTAGTTTTTGAAATTATTTTGAAACAAATGTGACCGAAAACGGGACAAACAATGCCCCTTTCGCATTGTCGTTTTGAAAGACAAAATACAGATCGCGGGCGCCGCTGAGAGGAGAGATCGGTACGTGGAATGGCTTCGGCGGAGTTTTGGAGGTGAATGCGCTGGCGTCGTCGGTGGGTGGTATCCAGTCGGTTTTACCCAGCAATGCGCCATCCGGCGAGCCGTCGTGTACTTCCACAATGCCGCCTTGTGCATTGAGCTGGTCTTTGGGCGCGGCTACCACCATATCCAGGCCGGTAATGCCGGTGAGATCGATGTTTTTGAAAATGGCGTGGGTGTTCGCCTGCGTGACGATCAGCAGGTTATTCTCGCCCATTTTGAAACGCATGAGGTTTTTCGAGGCATCGTCGGCATTGCCGAAGAGCAGGGTTGGATTTTTGAGGATCAATGTCTTCTCGGTCGTCTGAGCGGGCATGCCATTCGCGCCCTTGTCGGTATAACTCGCTATGAATTGATAAATGCCCTTCGACGGATCGCCGCCTGCCGGTATTTTCGCAAGCACTTCCCCCGACGGTTGCAGCATTTGGACCGCCGTTTTTTCATCGGCCAGGCTCAGAATATACTTCACCATTTGCCCCGCCTCGGGCAACCCGATCGACGGGTGCGCCGACATCGCAGTTTCCCCCCAAACGCCCGCGCCGCCTTTGATGATCTTGTCCGAAAGCGACGCCACGGCATTGTTATCCGCCTTATACTTCGCCGCAACGTCCCTGAATGCGGGGCCTATTGATTTTTTGTCAGCAAAATGGCAGGCCTTACAATCGCTTTTTTCGATCAGTATCTTGCCGGCCGTGAATGTCACCGGCGCTTCCTGGTGCCCGCCCGCAGCAGCTTTGTCTTCTGCATCCTGGTAAGCGGCGGTAATCTTCACTTTCGCCGCGGTAATGGTGTTTTTCTCCAAACTTCCGTCCTCCTTATCCTGCACATCTACTTTGTATTGAATGGGTTTATCAGGAAAGAAAAAGGTCTTGTTCCCGCCCGTCAATTCGAGCGAAACCTGCGGCGGCTCGTTCCCCGCCTGAACCGTCAGATTTTGGGTCTATTTCAGGCCTTTGGAATCGGTGACGGTACGCGAAACTTTGTCAATGCCCTTATTTTTGAA
>CBIHPQ010000673.1:0-2023 GCA_966211825.1 uncultured Dyadobacter sp.
AAAAACTTAAAATAGATTTATGAGAACAATCAATCCCTGGATCAACTTCAATGGTAATGCAGAAGAAGCATTTACTTTTTACAAATCGGTCTTTGGCGGAGAATTCACCAAGATTATCCGTTTCAAAGACCTGGCAAGCGATGAATTTCCAGTACCGGAAAACGAAGCCAACAAAATAATGACCATTGCTTTGCCTTTGGGAAAACACAATGTGTTAATAGCCAATGATATTCCTGAATTTATGGGACGGGTAAACGAAAACGAAAACAGGTCGAAAATAGCAATTAGCGCAGAAAGCCGTGAAGAGGCAGACCAGTTGTTTGATGGACTATCCGCAGGTGGAACTATCGAAGGGCCGATGGACGACAGTCCGTGGGGTACGTACGCCGGAATGTTTAGAGACAAATACGGGATTGAATGGATTGTGGAATATGACCCGAATTATAATGGGTAGATATGACCGAAGGAAAATGCAAAGGCGGCGGGATACAGCAGCCGATATTACGCAGCTGGTGCGATTACGCCGGATACTTAGCTTATCTTTGATTCATGTGGGACCTTTTGATCAAAAACCTGAGCAAGTTTGTACCGCTCGATTCGCAGGAAGCAGGGATCGTGCAGTCGCTTTTTACCTACAAAAAATACCGCAGGAAGCAGTACATTCTGCAAGAGGGGGATGTGAACCGATTTGAAACGTTTATAGTGAAGGGTGTAACCCGGACCTATGAAGTGGATGACAAAGGCCAGGAGCATATCTTGCAGTTTGGCCTGGAAGATTGGTGGGTAGGGGACTTGTACAGTTTCCTGACAGAAAACCCGACGAGCTACAACATCGATTGCCTGGAAGACACCGAGGTATTGCATATTACCAAAGCAGACCTGGAAACATTGTACCAGAAGGTGCCTAAAATGGAGCGGCATTTTCGCATCACGATCCAGAATGCATTCATCGCATCCACACAGCGGCTCGCGGCCAGCCTGGCCAAAAGTGCGCCCGAGCGGTATGAAGAGTTTATCAAAAAATACCCGCAAATCGAGCAGCGTGTAGCCAACCACCAGATCGCTTCCTATCTGGGCATTACGCCTCAGACACTGAGCCGGATCCGCAGCCAGGACCGCGCCTGACAATTTTCTTTACTCAAAAGTCACAGTACAGCTTCGAGATTGCAGCTACACGCAGCTGTGCAGCTTCTTCGTTGCTGCACTGCCAAAAAGTTAATCTAGGTTAACGGATTTTCTTATCACAGGTGATTGGCCTGTGCGGGGCGGATGGGCAACATTTGCACCATAGTGCGCACCGCCATAGGCTTGCGACCAACTTATTCACATATAAAAGATACAACAATTAATCCGAGCAAACATGTTTTCCAATACACTGAATCCCGGTTTCAACTGGGCGACGCTTTTTCTGCGCATATTTCTGGCTCTGGTGTTGTTCCCGCACGGGGCCCAGAAGCTGCTGGGCTGGTTTGACGGCTTCGGCTTCGAGGGCAGCATGCAATACTTTACAGGCCAGGTAGGGTTGCCGTGGATCGTCGGCTTCCTGGTGATCATGATCGAGTTCTTTGCGCCGCTGGCGCTGGCGCTGGGTGTGGCAGTAAGGTTTTCAGCTGCGGCGATTGCAGCTGTCATGACGGGGATTATCGTTACGACAGCCCATCACCATTTTTTTATGGACTGGTTTGGCAACCAGCATGTCGAAGGCATGGAATTCTTTTTACTTGCTATTGGGATGGCTGGTGCCCTGGTGTTTGCCGGCGGGGGCTCTTACGGCATTGGCCGGCTATGGCAACAAAAAACACAGCCCGTTCCATGAAAGCGTGGCCGCATTTACTGGTGCCGCTTCCTGATGTGATTCAAATACCTCGACCCCGCCGCAACCAAAGTTACAAACCTTATTGCTGCTGCCGCTAAAAACCTTATTTACGGGAACCCTGTCAGGCACGAAGTTATGGAGGAATTGCGATCGATACCGGAAAGCTGAGCTCAGGCCGACTTGTTTGAAATTCACCGCAACTAGCAG
>CBIHPQ010000674.1:0-1705 GCA_966211825.1 uncultured Dyadobacter sp.
CGCGGGGCGTGGTTCGAGTGTCAGGGTTTCTTCCGGCGCTGTCTCCTGCAACCGCTGGCGAACGGTGGTGGCATTTACCGCCACGGCATAGCCTTTGTTGCCATAAACCTCCATATCCTTCCGAGCAAACGACCAATTCCACGAACCCTGGATAATGCATTGTGCTTTGGGATATTGCAGGATAATGGAAGCTTCATCATCGACATTCTTGTAAATATCCGGCTTGTTCTGGTGCGTCACAGCCGTTACCGAAATTGGGCGTTCGCCTTTCATGAGCCAGGTCATCAGGTTGGCGCCATAGCAGCCGAAATCGACCAATGCGCCTGCGCCGTTTTTGGCCGGATCGGTCAGGATCGCAAAAAACTCTTTGCTCACCCCGATTTCCTTCGGTCCCTGGTGGCCGTCGTTGACCATTACCTTGCGGATTTCGCCCAGCTTACCATCCTGAATGAGTTGGTTAACATGCTGGTTGCTTGCATACCAGGAGGTTTCATAGTTGGTTAAAACATGGATATTGTTCTGCGTCGCGAGTTTCTGGATTTCCTTCGCGTCCGCAAATGTCGTCGCCAGCGGTTTTTCCACCATTACATTCACTTTCCGCGGCGCGCACGCCCGTACCACCACCACATGCTCGCTGATTGCCCCGAATGCCGAAACTGCCTCCGGTTTCGTTTCATCGAGCATCTTGTTGAGGTCTGAATAAAACAGTTTCGGGTCGAGTTTGTAGCGCTCGGTAAACTGTTTCACGAGATCCGGGTTTGTTTCCCAAATACCTACCAGCTGAATACCGGTTTTGTCTTTCCGGTTGAAAACCCAGCCGACGTGGCCGTGGCTAAGGCCTGCTACGGCTACACGAACAGGCTTCTGAGCCACCGAAGAAAGGCTTAGCAATGCGAAAAAGAGGAATACAAGTGTTTTCATTATAGTTTATGGTTTAGGATAATTTATCAATAATGTCTTTGATCACTTCCTGCAAATAAGCGCCGTTGTAAGGTCCGTACCAGCTCATGGTTTTGGTTTCATACAGATCGCGGTTGAAATACTTATCGTGGGTAATGTAGCCGATGTACCCTCCGTTAAAGCTCGTTACCATCAGGTTCAGGCCCTTTGTTTTGGCGTAGGCATCGAGGCTGGCGGTCAATTCGCCTGAAAAATCACAAGGCATTCCGACCATTAAAATATTACCGACCCGCAATGCTTTCACAAACACGGGGTACTCGCCGAACGCCTTTTTGAATGCCCATGGGCGCAGCACGATATTCATGGTCAACCGGGGAGTAGGCTCGCGGAGCGGCAAGGGCAATGTGAGCGTTTCCACCACCGCATTTTTCGAATCTTCCTTTTTAGTATTGGCCGATAGCAATGCATTCTGAACGCCGAAAGCCTGGTTTTTCACTTCATCAAAATCATCGGTTCCCTGCTCGATCGGCCCCATGCTGCCTACGGCTCCGGCCATATACATGGCAAAATCATATCGCCCCTTTTCCAGTGAGTCCACGAGCGCGCCGGGGTAATCGCGCGAAAGGACGATGTTTTTAGAGTTCAAAACCGTGGAATGTGCTGCAAAAGAGCTCAGGATCGCTTTCCGGCCGCTTTTGGTAACGAATGCCGCTGAACGTATCTCGGGATCAATGCCACCCTCCTCACCTCCCAGCCGGTTGCGGATATCCAGCGAGTCGAGCGACTCCATGTAGGTCAGTTGCGC
>CBIHPQ010000675.1:0-1702 GCA_966211825.1 uncultured Dyadobacter sp.
AAATGCAAGGGCCTCTTCCACAGGCATATCCAGCACATCGGTGATCGATTTGCCATCGACTTTATATTCCAAAACTTCGGGCTTGAAACGCTTCCCTTCACAGGTTTCGCAAACCGTTTTGACCGGTTCCAGAAATGCAAGGTCGGTAAATATAAAACCAAGTCCCTGACATTCAGGACATGCGCCATCGGAATTAAAACTGAACAGCGACGGGCTTACCTTATTGGTTTTACCAAAAAGCTTCCGTATATCGTCCATAATACCCGTGTAGGTTGCCGGATTGGAACGAATGGATGTGCCTACCGCCGACTGATCGATCACGATCGCTTCGGGATGCTGCGAGAGGAATACTCCGTTGATCAGCGAGCTCTTCCCCGAGCCTGCCACGCCGGTTACTACTGTAAAAACACCGGTAGGAACGTCAACCGATACATTTTTGAGATTATGCCGTTTGGCATTTTTCACTTTTAAAACACCGGTTGGGTTACGGAATGAAGTTTTCACTTTCAAATCCCGCTTGATAAACCTTCCTGTTAATGTGGGCGCTTGCAGAAGACCTTTGTAATCGCCTGAATAGACGATTTCGCCTCCTCCGCTTCCTGCTTTCGGGCCCACATCCACAATATAATCGGCTACGCGGATCACATCGGGATCGTGCTCTACGACGAGAATGGTATTGCCTTTGTCGCGCAGCTTTTGCAGCAACTCGTTCAGCCTGTGTACATCGCGCGGGTGCAGACCAATGCTTGGCTCATCGAAAATGTAGATAATATCAATCAGGCTGCTGTTGAGGTGTTTCACCATCTTGATCCGCTGCGATTCCCCGCCCGACAATGTGCCGGTTTCGCGGTCGAGGCTCAGATAACCCAGGCCAATGTCCACTAGATGTTCCAGACGTTCGGTCAGGGTGTCGATCATCGGTTTGGAAATAGGGTCCTGGATGTCGCGGATGATCTTTACCAGTTCAGCAACTTCCATAGCCGACATTTCCGCAATATTCAGCCCTTTAATGCGGCACGCGAGCGCCTTTTCGTTCAGGCGTGCGCCCTTACATGCGGGGCAATTGCCCATTTTCAGGAACCGCTCGACTTTTTTAACAGTCTTCTCAGAGATTTCACTGCTATCCTTTTGAATATAAAGCCTGTTGAATTTATCTACCAGCCCTTCATATTTCGTATCGAACACCATTCCATTGTAATTAGACTGGTAAGTGCCCTTTCCGTAGAGCAGCATGTGCATTTCTTCCTCAGTGTAATCTTCCAGCTTTTTATCATTATCAATCATGCCCGAAAACGTGTAAGCCTTCCAATACCAGGTACCCACGGCAAATACCGGAAAGAGGATAGCGCCTTCGTTCAGCGATTTGGTAGGATCCAGAAACTTTTCCAAATCGATTTCCACCTTTTTACCCAACCCGTTACACTCCGGACACATTCCGGCCGGGTCGTTGAAGGAGAATGCATTCGAAAATCCCGCGTGGGGCTGGCCCAGGCGCGAGAACAGCAGGCGCAACACGGCCGAAATGTCGGTGATCGTGCCCATGGTGGAGCGCGAATTTCCCCCAAGCCGTTTCTGATCGATGACAATGGAGGTGGAGAGGTTTTCAATGGCGTCGGCCTCGGGCTGGCTGATGCGCGGCAGCCTGTTGCGGATAAACATACTGAAAGTTTCGTTCAGCTGTCGCTGCGCTTCGGCGCCTATC
>CBIHPQ010000676.1:0-1625 GCA_966211825.1 uncultured Dyadobacter sp.
CCGGCGGACCAAACAAATTGACAGCAGTGGCCGTAAGCGACACTTTCTGGCCCGAGGCATAGTCTTTGGCCGCGCCGCTGAGATCGACTTTGATGCGGTCGGGCATGAATTCCTCCACGCTTACGGCTTGGGAACCCAGCAATACCTCATTGGCATTGTAAACTTCGAGAATGTAGGTTCCCGTCAGCACACCGGCATCCAGCGGAATGTCCGTCCCGACTGCACCCTGTTCGTTCGTCGTTTTGCGCCACGTCCGGAATTCGCGTCCGTTCGGAGTGAGTAACCGCATTTTCAAAGGCACTTTGCCGGCCGTTTTCCAGTCCTGCGCCCGCAGCACGGTATTGAAATGCATTGTCTCGCCCGGGCGGTAAATGTCACGCTGGCCATAAATAAACACCTGATACCCCGACGCATTGTCCCGCAAGCCTTCCACATCGAACCGCGACGTGAGTACCTGCGAATCTTCCAGCAGCAAGTAATTAAAATCATCCTCAGAGCTGGCCGTAATCATCGCGATTTTGAAACCCGGGGCCTTTTCATTCAGCTTATCGACGTGCGCGATGCCGTCGCCGTCCGTTTTGAATGTGTGTACAGTCTGATTATTGGAGCTCACGAGCGTCAGTTCAAGGTCTTTGACCGGCTCGTTCGTTTTAATGGAGTTGGCAAAAACCCAGAGCTCATCCTTGCACTGCTTGGCTATCAGACCGATATCGGAGATGGACACCAGCTTGGTGGCGCCGAGATAGGCCTCTTCCTCCGAATTGACCGCCACGAGGTACACGCCCTGCCGTTTATTGTCGTCAGGCAAAGCGATATTCAATGCGGAAACGCCCTTGTTTTTGGAAAGGTTTTCGGTTTCAACGATCTTATTGACAATCACATCGCTGAGCTGGCTTTCCCGGTCATCGCTATAATTGAAGTTCCCGGTCAGCTGCCAGTCGTCGCCCACGTACGCATAGTCGTTCCAGCGATTATTGTGGATATAATGGAGGATGTTATTGGCATACAATTTCGAAATGCGCACCTGCACTTTCGGCACATTCACGATCTGCACGCCGATATTCCGGGAGCTTTTACTCGACAAATAGAGCCCCTTTTTGTTCGTAAACGAGATCGCCGCAGGCATTTTACCGAAAAACAGGTCGCGCGACGTGGTTTCTTCCAATGTTTGCCCCAAAATACCTTTCAGTACCTGGTTCAATTGCAGTACGTAAGTCTCTGTTTCATTGAATGCGCCGCGAACGATGAAGCCGTTTTCGGTCGGTTCGGTCTCTACCGATGCTTCCGGATTGATGGTAAAGCTCTTCGCAATACTCTCCTTGTCAAGCTCCTGCGTGGTGATGATCCGCGCATAACCCGCATTGTTTTCAAAACCTGTTTTAATATCAACCACTTCCAGATGAAGCGGAGAAGGAATGCTGACTGTTTTTGAAAGTGCTTCCTGGCTGCTATATGAGGTATTCTGGACCTTAACACCCTTATCGATCGCGATATTCAGCGGCGTTTCATTATTATCAGCCTTTCCCGGGTTGGCAAATGCCAGCGTCACCGACGATTCATTTTGCGAAGGCAATATCCTATACTCCAATGCCTGGCTTCCCGACAAAACATTAAATTTTTCGGCT
>CBIHPQ010000677.1:0-1509 GCA_966211825.1 uncultured Dyadobacter sp.
GACAGGCGACTAGCTGCCCATGCCGATGGCCGCGATCACGCTTTCGGTCACGCCTTTGCCAATGAGGTACCGCGAGATCACGCGTACCCGGTATTCCGATAGCGTGATGTTCAGGCCCGGGTTTCCCACATTGTCGGTGTGGCCGGTAATGCGCAGCCCCTTGTTTTTGTTTTCAAGAATAAAAACGGCCACTGAATCGAGGTAAGTCCGGGATTGCATGGGCAGTTTGTAGTCGCTTCTCGGAAAATAGAGGGTTTTGTCGGTAGCGGTGATGCCTGTGGCTGCGGGCGTTTCAATGCGGGTCACCAACGGCGCAGGGCGCTCGGCCACACGCAGCGTTTTCACGGTAATGCCTTCCTTCACGGACGCCATCGCGGTTACCAGCTCCGGTTGGCTGGATGCCTGCGCAATGCCGAATTTGTAGCTCCTGCCTGGCACGAGCTCGGCGAAATAATGCCCGTCGTTGACGCGGTTTAATGCAATGTCCGACTGCCCGTCGCTCCATAGCCGGCACAGCATTCCTTGTTGCGCTTGCAGGATATTCACGGAAAGGATCGTCCGCTGGCGGTTCAGTTTGATCAGGTAAGTCCGCGGCTCCTGGTCGGTTTTGTCAAGGATGAGGTTGCCGTTGTAAGCCTGGTAACCGGCCGATTTGACTTCAATAGCAACAATATCCTTTTCTGTAAACACGATTTCAGCCCTTGGTCGGTCGGTCGTCAGCCCGAAGCAGTCCTTTTTCTGTTTTTGGGTATAATAAAGACAGATCTCTGCCGGAAGCCGCTGATCGGATAATGCATCCCGCACTTCGATCCGCCTCACGATGGAAACCGCTTTTAATGAATCCTTCAATTCAAAATGCTTCTGCTCCGATTGCGCATAGGGTTCGTCGCTGGTCTGTTTGCCCAAAGGCATCATGGCTAATGAGATGAAAAACGTGCCTTCTGTTTTCCCGTCGATATTCACGGGGATATGCTGCGTCTGGAACTGGGGGCTTTCGACGGTGAGCTCGATAATTTGGCAGGGCATTTCCACGTTGAACACGCCCAGGCTGTCGGACTTGCCGAGCCGGAGCTTGCCCTGGTCGGTTTTGGCCGAGAGGTTGGCAATGAGCGGTGTAGCGCCTGAAATGTCGGTGATCTTGCCCGCCAGGTAACCGCATTGCGCATGCAGCGGGCCGGTGGCCGCGTGCAGCAAAAGCAGGATGATGTATAGCCTGGTTTTCATTGTCCCTCATTGGTTTCGACCCCTATATTTCCCAACAAAACTTCCCAATTCACCGTATCCTTGCCATCGATGGTCTTCTGATACGATTCGAGTTTTACGCGGATATTCTTGCGGGTAATATCCCCGTAGGCGACTTTTCCATTGGCTGCATAACCTTCAAAAACCTGCTGACCGGCGATAATTCCGTAATAGTTGCCATCGGCTTCCTGTTTGAGCTCGCTCACGTATTTGACCTCGTTCCAGGTGATATTGATTTTGGAATAGGGCAAAAGTTTGAGTCGGTTG
>CBIHPQ010000678.1:0-1503 GCA_966211825.1 uncultured Dyadobacter sp.
TTTGCTTCAATGATGGTGATCAATGCAACAAAACTACCTACATTCACTTACCAAAAGATAGTTGTTACCTCTGGGTAAGTAGTTACCGCCAGGTAAGCAGCCGATTTGAAAACCCTATGAAAAGCACAGAACCTGTTTGCCAGTACGAGCTCAAAGCAGCTCGGGATGCCATGGAGGTGATCCAGGGCAAATGGCGCATTCCGATTGTCATTTCGCTTACTTACGGCACCAAACGTTTCGGAGAAATCCACCGCGATATTCCCGACATTTCACCCAAAATGCTCTCGCAGGAATTAAAGGCGCTGGAAGAAAACAAGCTCATAACCCGCACCCTGCACGACAGTATGCCAGTGACGGTTGAGTATGCGCTGACGCCGCTGGGCATGTCGCTGCGCGAGCTTTTGAACGAACTACGGAACTGGGGCAAGCACTTCCGGGACGAAATTGTTGGCAAATGAAAGCAGCATCAACCCACAACAGCGACCTGATCCGAATCTACTAATCATCCCCATTAGCTGGCTTCCGTCGCTACAACAGTGATCTGATACTTTGCCAGCGAGGTGTATGCGCCTACTTTCCAACGATAGTAGATCGATACGGAATGCACCCTCAATTCGGCTACAACATTTCCTGTTTCGGCTACAAGCGTCGTGTCACGATCGCGGAATTTTGCTGAGTAAAAATTAAAATGATATGCAGACAGAAACAAAGAAAGTGGCACTGGTCACAGGAGCCAATACAGGCGTGGGATACCAGATCGCCAAATCACTTGCTGAGGAAGGCTATACCGTTTACGTTGGTTCCAGAAATCAGGACAAAGGGGAGATTGCCGCTACCGAGATTGGAAAACAGTCAAAAGCCATTCAATTGGATATTACCGATTCCCAATCCATCGATGCAGCAGTAAAGCAAATTCAAAGCGAAGCCGGATACCTGACGCTGCTGGTCAATAACGCGGCCATTTCGAATGCGGGAACACCTGGACGCAGCATGGAAGAGGTCCTTGGAGCCCAGCGCGCTAGTATCGCCCCTGTCGACGAAATGAAAACGGTCTGGGAAACCAATGTGTTTGGTACGCTTGCCGTGACACAAGCCTTTTTACCGCTATTAAGGAAGGCCGATACTGCGCGGATTGTGACCGTGTCGAGCGCATTGGGTTCTCTTACTTTGAATGCCAATCCAGCTAATCCATACCGCTCAGCCTTCGATGCCGTCTATGGGGCATCCAAAACTGCGCTTAACGGCGTTTTCCTTTCGCTGGCCATCGATTTGGCGAATACCAATATCAAAGTACACCTGGTAAGTCCTGGTTTTACGGCAACGGCTTTGAATAATTTTCAGGGGACCGACACGGTGGAAGAAGGATCTATCGAGCCAATCAGGGTGGCCTTGTCAGAAGACCTGCCGACAGGGAGTTTTTCAGGACCGGCCCATTATGCGGGATCAGACAACGTAGTTCCGTGGTGATATTAAGAGGTCAAAACCCTGCGGATGGAAACAGTC